>JAFWLX010000202.1 GCA_017510875.1 Atopobiaceae bacterium
TAGATGCGATGACCGTATACATGAATGATGCCATCACCCTGCTCGATCCCATCTTGGAATACGAGCTTGACAACGTGGAACCAACCTTCCATCCCATTGGCGAGCTGGCCAATGTGGTGCGCGATGACGTTGGGGTTGCGGGTCTTTCGCTGGAAGAGGCGCTTGCCAATGCGGGCAGCACCTACGAGAGGTATTTCCGCGTGCCTGCCATTCTTGCGGATGGAGGTGCTGCGTAATGCCAAGCTTTGATACCCTCTCTGCCGCTCAGATTGCTGCCGGTATAGCGGCTGGTGACTTCTCGGCAACCGAGGTAGCACGCGCTGCCCTTGATGCCATAGATGCTCGCGATGACGGCACGCGGGCTTTTTTGCAGGTGAGCGAGGATCTTGCCCTTGCAGCCGCTGCACAGACCGATAAGGCATATGCCGCAGGCGATACGTTGCCACCTCTTGCGGGTGTTCCTGTTGCCTTCAAGGACAACATGAATCTGCTGGGCACGCGCACTACCTGTGCAAGCCGAATGCTCGAGCCCTACCAGAGCGCCTATACCGCCACCTGCGTCCAGCGTTTGCTCGATGCAGGTGCCACGCCTATGGGAAAGCTCAACATGGACGAGTTTGCCTTTGGCTCTACCACTGACAGCTCGGCGTTCCATCCCACCAATAACCCGTGGGATACCGCTCGTGTGCCCGGTGGCTCGTCGGGTGGCAGTGCGGCGGCCGTCGCGGCGGGCGAGGTGACCATTGCCCTTGGTTCCGACACGGGCGGGTCTATTCGCCAGCCGGCATCGCTGTGCGGTGTTGTGGGCATGAAGCCCACCTATGGTGCCGTAAGCCGTTACGGCGTGGTTGCCTTTGGCAGCTCGCTTGACCAGGTGGGACCGTTTGGACGCCGTGTGGAAGACGTTGCCTTGGCAATGAACGCGCTTACCGCAGGCGGGCATGACCGCTTTGATTCCACCAGCCAAAATTGCGAGCAGGATTACCTTGCGCATCTAAACGACTCCATCGAAGGCCGTGCAGTGGGTGTCATTCCCGCGCTTCTGGAGGCCGAGGGTCTTGACGCCGAGGTGAAGGCGGCCCTGCAGCAGGCGGCAGACCGCCTTGCAGATGCTGGAGCCCGTATCGTCGAGGTGGACCTGCCTAACATGGCAAACTCCATTGCCGCCTACTATGTGCTTGCCCCCTGCGAGGCCTTCTCTAACCTCGCACGCTTTGATGGTGTGCGTTACGGATACCAAGAGCCGGATTGTGCCACGCTGGCCGAGCAGTCGTCTCTCTCGCGTGCGCATGGCTTTGGTGCCGAGGCAAAGCGCCGTCAGATGTTGGGGGCCTATCTGCTCTCCAGCGGCGTCTATGACAAGTACTACCTTGCTGCTCAGAAGGTCCGTACGCTCATTACCGCTGACTATCAGCGTGCCTTCCAGCAGGTGGATGCAATATTGATGCCGGCTAGTCCCACGGTAGCTTGGGAGCATGGTGCCATCTCGGATCCTGCGGCCCTCTATCTGGCCGATATATATACCATTTCTAACAATATTGCCGGCAATTGCGGCATCAGCGTACCCGTGTGCCTGGGCGAGCAGAGTGGCCTACCGGTTGGCGCACAGCTGCAGGGACCGGCTTTTGCCGACGCAAGCCTGCTCACCTTTGCTCGTGCCCTCGAGCGCGCCTGCCAGATGGAGGGCACCGTTGCGCCCTCGTTTGCCGGGAAGGGGGGTGAGCTCTGATGAAGAAGCTTGCCGAGGTTTTGCGCAATTGGGAGGCTGTGATTGGCCTTGAGGTGCATACCGAGCTCACCATGCTCGAGACAAAGATGTTCTGTGGCTGCAGATTGAGTCACGATGACGAGCCAAACGCCAACGTGTGTCCCATTTGCTTGGGCATGCCCGGCGCCTTGCCCGTGCCCAACGAGAAGGCCATCGAGTCAATTGTGATGGCAGGCATTGCCACCAACTGCGAGGTCATGCGCCAGTCCATGTTCTACCGCAAGCACTACTTCTATCCCGACATGGCTAAGAACTTCCAGACCACGCAGGGTCCGGTAGCCTTTGTGATGCATGGGCACCTTGACCTTGAGGTTACGGGCAACGGGGCAAAGGAGCGCCCCGATGGCACCATCGAGAAGGCTGCTGACGGCAGCTATATCGCGCCCATACGCATCCTGCGCATACACATGGAGGAGGACGCCGCCAAGATGGTGCATGTGGGCGGCGCGGAGGGTCGCATTGGTGGTGCCAGCGAGAGCCTTATCGACTACAACCGCTGTGGCACGCCACTCGTCGAGCTGGTGACCGAGCCTGACCTGCGTACGCCCGAGGAGGCCCGCCTCTTCATGGAGAAGCTGCGCCAGACCTTCCTTACCTTGGGTATATCTGACTGCTCGCTTGAGAACGGCTCCATGCGCTGTGACGGTAACATCAGCTTGCGTCGTCGCGGCGAGACCGCCTTTGGCACCAAGACCGAGATGAAGAACATCAACTCGTTCAAGAGCCTGCATGATGCCCTAGAGTATGAGATCTGTCGTCAGGCCGAGGTGCTAGAAGAGGGAGGCATTGTCTACCAGGAGACGCGTCACTGGGAGCCCAGCCGTCGCCGTACGGTGGTGATGCGCGTAAAGGAGACTGCCGACGACTACCGCATGTACCCCGACCCCGACCTTGCGCCCTTTGACCTCTCTGACGAGTTCATAGAACGCTGCCGTGCACGTGTGCCCGAACTGCCCGACGCAAAGCGCGACCGCTACGTGAGCGCCTTTGGCCTTAAACGCGCAGATGCTGCCCAGATTGCAGGCGATCCAAAGATCGCGTCCTTCTTTGAGGAGGCGGCTGCAGCGGTTAAGGGCAAGGTTGTGCCCACGGTTGCAAACGTCGTGGTCAACCTGCTGCCCGGACGCAGTGTCACCGCAGGTCAGGCAGCAAGCCTTGCCACGCTCCTTGCGGGTGACGCCATCACCTTTGCCCAGGCTCGCGAGGTACTTGACATAGTGGAGGGCACCGAGGCTGATCCCGAGAAGGTTGTTGACGAGCGCGGCATGCGCCAGTCCACCGACACGGGAGCCCTTGAGGGCATAGTGGACGAGGTTTTGGGCCGTTGTACCGACCAGGTGGCCCAGTATCGCAGCGGCAACAAGAAGGTGTTGGGCTTCCTTGTGGGCCAGTGCATGAAGGCAAGCAAGGGCACAGGCAACCCAAAGCTGTTCAACCAGCTGCTGGCACAGAAGTTGGAAGACTAGGTATGCCAAGCGACAGCCCACAAGAGGAGTACGCGCGCGAGAAGACAAAATACCGCTTGGCTCGCGCCTGGCAGGCGGTCTGGGGTCTTCCCCAGACCGCAGTGGGCCTTGCCATGTACGCCGCACACAAGGGATGGCGGCAACATGGGCGCTTTCGCAGTGCGATTGTGACCGAATGGAACAAAGACGCGGGTTTATCGCTGGGCATGTTTATATTCGTTCCTCGCGGCGTCAAACGATCGCTTGTGGTACACGAATACGGCCACACCATCCAATCGCTTATGCTGGGGCCGTTCTATCTTCCTGTTATTGTGTTGCCGTCTTTGCTCTGGGCAGGCTTACCGGCCTTTGAGAGATTCCGCCAGAACAAAGACTACTCCTACTACCGCCTTTATCCCGAGCGTTGGGCAAATCTCATGGCGCGTCGGGTGACCAAAGAACGTCCTATGGGCTGGTATCGATAGTGGAACACTTTCTGAGAAGGTGTTCCGTTGCGTCACAGATACCTTCCGATAAACATGCTGTCGGAACACCTCCCTTAGCGTTTCACAAAGACGCAACCGTCGAGCGCGAAATACTTACCAGAAGTATTTCACCATATGACGTATTGCGGTCAACTAGTTGCATATTGCGCCTATAGAATTGTTTTCATATGATTCATGATTAGTCTTCATTAGCAGCAAAGCTAATGGTACCCCTTGCAAAAAAGGAGCCTGCATGACGCCTGAGATTAAGCACTTGCAAATCAGCCATACTCAGGAGGTCTGTGCGCTCTCGCGTAGGTCTTTCTTCCGCCTGGCTGCCGGTTCGCTTTCAATGCTACCTGCCGTGGCTGGTGGTGTGCTCGTATCACCCGTGTCCGCCTATGGCGAGGAAAACCTGGAGCCACAGGCGGAAACCGGTGCGCTTACTATTGTGGCTACGCGGGTTGACCAAGTATGCGTTTCGGTCATTGATATTGAAAACGGTCGTCAGTCGGCACGCGCTATTGTGGGTGCCCACGTCAAGATTACCTCATACTTCAACAACAAGAGTGTCGAGGGCACTACCGACGAGCGAGGCGTTGCGGTTTTGTCTATCGCCGACCTTGCCGAGGATGATCCAAAAAAGAATGGAAAGTACACCTTCAAGGCATACCTTGAGGCCTCTGCAAGCGGGTATCGTATCTTCAGAACAGGTCTTGCGGTTATCAATGGTGGTAAGGGCTTTGAGCTGGGCACCCAGCCAATCGAACCGGGCGTTCCGTATCCTTCACGCGTCTCGTTTGACGACTGGGACGTCTTGTATACCAACAACGAGTTCTGTAGAGCAAAAGCCAACGACTACACCCACGAGTTTGCGATCGAGCTTGAAGGTCTTTCCACAAGCCCCCTTACTATCAAGCTCATGGACAACGAGGATAAGGTTTATCTACAGGGCACCACAACGCCCAAGAGCGGACACGCTACCATCACCTTCAAAGGCATGTTCCTCAATGACTCGAAAAAGACCGCATTTTCGTATGGCGGAAACTACCTCGTTCAGTTTACCCAGGGAGGTACAACGTACGAGCATCCCATCAGTCTTGTGGTGTGCAAACCCGATGGGAAACCAGACGAGGATCCAAAAATCTACGATAAGATCTATAAGCTTGCACCCCTTACGAGCATCGCCAAACTGCTTGAGTTTGATGTTCCCAGTTGGGTCCCCATCTTAAACGGCGGCAAGATGAGACTCTTCCCAGACTTCTCCTTCCCTCTCATGGTTACCATCGACCCGTTTGCAGGCATATACGTGGTAAGCCTTAACATGGCCAGCCTCATTCACGGTTATATTATTGACCCAGATGCTGGTGGAGAATGCTATGCCGACTTTTTTGGTTACAAAACCAAAAGGGGATTGGCAGATCCCAATGCGGGGAAGTGGCATCCTTACAAGACAGCGGTAACGCAAGTCAAAGACATGTTCGAAAAGCCTAAAGATGCACATGTACTTGAGAAGCAGCTTAAGGATGCCGTAAACAACAAGCTCAATAAAACGCACAAGGAGCGAGGTGTCGCCTCTTTGCCAGGTACTTGGGACTCGAGTTTCAAGGTATCGTTCTGGGTCACCTTCGCCGCAAAGTGGTCAAATAAAGCTAAGCTTTACCAGGTGAATGCCGCAAGCTTTGCGGCAAATGTGTCAATGGACAAGACCTTCTCAAAACCGTTCATGGTTTTAGTCATAGGTATTTTTGTACCCGCGTTCCTCTCAATTCGTTTTGCGGTAAACGCTACGGGCGCCTTATCTGCGGCTGCCTTTACTACCCCCGAGCTTTTCTCTTTTACAAAGTATAAATGGGACTTCTCGACGGAGACGCTCAGCGTAGTGGTCATACCCAGCATTACGTTGAGTTTGGGTATTGGTTTTGCCGGGTATGCATCCATTGCACTCAAAGGTAACATCTCTCTCACTGGTGTACTGGGATTTAACTTCCAGGGCATCCCCGATAACCAAAACTTCCCCAAGGCAGCGGTTGGCAAGCGCGTGCGCTACACGCTGAGCTTTGCTGTCAAAATTGGGGTTGAGATTCAAATGTGGCTCATGGTCATCGAGAGAATGTGGCCTGCTGTGGACATACCAAACTTCATAGATAACTGGCGTGATGATGGCGAAGGCATGGATGTTCAGGCACTCGAAGCAATGGCAGCAGAGGCAGCGCAGGAGTATGAGTGCAAGGGCTTGCTTGATTGTCTCAACGACCCCAACTTTGAATGCTCCGCAATTTCAGACGATGCGCTTGCCAATCTCGTAGAGGCAGCAGGAAGCTACGAAGGCCTTTTGTTGGATGCACAGTCTGAGGCCGAGGGTATAAGCGACTTTACCTATGAGACCATCGAGACCGAGAACGGTAGCTGTGGATTCTGGAAGGTCTCGGTGCCTATGGGTGTACATCTGCCATGGGATACGGGCGAGGGTCACTCTGTAGATGACGGACAGGCAGGAGAGGCCTCAGAGAACGGACAACCTGAAGCCCAGGTTCCTTCCGAAGCTGTGCCTACGGTTGACACACAAGAAGAAGATATGGCAACGGATGACGCAATGGTTGCCCAGGCGCCCATGGCAGATGATGCTTTGGTCGCTCAAGCAATCACAGCGGACGATGCCGAAGGGTTTGTTGCCCAAGCAGAGGAAGAAAGCATAGAAGAGGTGGTAGCGCCGCAGGTTGATATGGCTGACACTCCAGAGGCGATGCCAAACGAGCAGGTTGGGGCAGGTGAAGTTTCGGTTGAAGAGCCTGCTGTAACTGAGACCCCGGAAACGCAGGCCGAGCAGGTGCCTACGGAGCGGGTGAGCATTGCTAACAGCTTTGTTCCAACGCGTATGTATATGACCGCCCAGGCCGAGTCTGGTGCGGGTGTTCAGGGAATCGGCCGCGAGGGCGGTCTTGTGCCCAGTCTTGACACACAGCTTGCATCTGACATCTTTAGCGACCCGCGTTCCAAGGTCGTGGATATCCTAGATACTCCACACGTGTTCCGCATTGGTGTTACGAGCATCGATGGCGTGCCGCGCACGCGTGTGATCTGTCAGCAGGTCGATGACTCCAGACGCGGTCTTGGCATGCGTGTTCTTGACACGCGTTGGCTGCAAAAGAAGCAGATCTTCAATCGCATCGATCTGCATGACTACGACTTTGACGTCTATGTTGAGCAGTGGGGCGCGTCAGAAGAGTTAGGACTGCTTGCGAGCGGTTACATCCACCTCTTCTTGGTGTCGGGCAGGAGGACCGAAGGCGCCAATACGCCCCTCTCCAAGCTGGCAACCGACCAGGCATTTGGATACGCGGTTTTCATGTATCGGGTAAAGCAGTCTGGTGAGGTAGAGTTCTTCGACGACTTCTTGGGCATCCTCTTCCCTGTTACGGACTTCAACTACACAAGCACGGGACTGAGCGGCGCTACCCATCCGTACCATATGTTCTCTAGTCCCCACATCACACCCGTCGATCCCAACCTGTGGCGTGACGGGTCGAGTATGTCCTATGGCTACAGACCCATGTTCTTTACCTTCCTCGACCGTTCGGCAGATCATCCGGATGACGTCTTCCGCACTGAGGAAGGAGCGGGCACGGGAGCAGACCCCGACATAGGTTTGGGTATGGGCTTTGTGCAGGTAGAAGGCGGGGGTACGGTTATCAAGTTTGTGGATACCAACCAGTTTGGCTTCGGGACCATCGACGATTACAGTATCGCTGGCATGAGCTGCTCGGCAAAGCTTCCAGGAACAGATTGGCATCTCATCCAGCTCTTTGGCAACGAGTTGACCCATCCCATACTTGTGAAAACAAGAAATGTCATCAAGACAGGCGAAGGAGGTTTGCCTAACCTAGCCGTTCCTGAGATGCTGGCAATCAAGCGGTGCCGCTATCCGGACAGTGGTGACGAGGATTACAGTGCTGTCAAACTCATCTACTGGCGCAATGGCGATTTCCTTACAACGTGCAGCACAAAGATAACCGGGAAGAGCGCGGCTGAATTTGGTAAGGATCCTGCCTACGAGAGCCACCTTTGCCGGGTGCATATCGAAAACATCGACGGTTCACCTTCCTTTGTGTTTGTGGATGCCGGTATAAAGGGCATTGGCGTATCCGGTTTCTGCGTGGGTCCCTACGGCGATACCGTCTACTGGCCGGTGCTGCGCGAGAAGGAGCCTAGGTACGACGTGGACGAATATGGAGGACAAACCAAGACGGACAGGACCGAAAGCTACTACGCCATCCTTGCCAGTGATTTTTGGAATACGGAAGGGTATCTTGACAACAATAACGGCACCTTCTGTGAGCCCTATGTGTTTGCTGAGGTTGGCCATCGTATGGACACCCTCGTTATGCCCAGGCGCTCGGACGCGAGCTATGATCAGATGAGCCTGTACTCAATGAGTGTCTCGTTTATTAATACCGAGATTGTTGATGCCAAAGCGGGCAGAGCAAACCTGTGGTATACCACCATGCCCGCTGTGCGTTGTCTCACGGTAACCGCCATCTTGGCAGACTCCAACATTGTACTGCCTGGCAAGAATGTCGATATTAACGTTGCGGTACGCAACGATGGCAACGAATGGCTCAAATGCTGCCAGGTAAACGTGTGCAAGACAGACGGCACGGTGGTCTATGACGACCTGCTGATCTTTGACGAGGACACGCTCTTGGAGTCCAAGCACAACATGCGTCGCGAAGACGGTACGCTTGAGAACAACGAGTACGACTACTGGCTAGCGCCAGGTAAAAGCGCTGTCTACCGACTGAGCTTCCCCGTGCCATCCGACTGGTCGGGCGAGACAAAAATAGTGGTTCGCGTCTCTACGCTTCAGCTTGACGGCAACAACAACAGCTCTGCTCTGCAAGCACAGAGTGGCCTTATGGCAATGGCAGAAGACGCGCAGCCCATGGAGTGGCTGCAGGTGCTGGAGGACGAGCCGGTCGAGTTGCTTCAGGTTAATGATGGCGAATACGAGGTGGTGGCGGACGAGCTTAGCCCGGCACCTGTTACGGTGAAGTCATCGGGCGGCTCTGGTACGAGTGACGGCTCGGGCACCAACGGCGGATCTGGCACCAACGGCGGCTCAGGCACTGGTGGTGCCTCTGGTACGGGAGGCAGCTCTGGCTCAAGGGGTACCGCCGGCTCTGCAAAGCGGGAGGTGTTGCCGCAAACGGGCGACGACGGCTTAGGCGGGCTGGGGCTTGTTACCGGTGCCCTTGGCGCTGCCATGCTTGCCTATTCCAAGCGTCGCTGCGAGATAGAGAACTCAGAGAACGAGTCATAGAATTCCTCAAACCAGACCATAGGATGAACATGAAACAGCACTCAATACGCGCACATTTGCTTTTGGCTATGGTCACGGTTCTTGTGGCTCTTATGTGCCTGCCTGCTGCAGCCTTCGGTGCGCAACAAGTCATTACCGATAGCCAAGGCAGGCGCTATGACAGCTTTGACGCGGCTCTTGCCAACGTTCCCAACGACGGTTCAGTATCGCTTACGCTCTCCAACACAAGCAATAAGTCCAGTGCGCTTTCCATCAAGATCGATCGCCCCATCAACGTGAGCGTATCTACTCCGCAGGACCAAAAAACAGCCTCTAAGGTTGGCTCGATACAAATGACGGCTGGCACGCTTACGCTTAACGCGGGTCGCTTTTGGACGCAAAATGACAAGACTTCCGATTTTGAGAAGACGTCGAACCTTGTGGTTGCCGACGTGGTGTCGCTGACAAATGCGCAGATGCAAGCGTCAGGCGTCAGTTTTGAAAACCTCATGCGCGTATACGATACGTCACAGCTCACGCTGACGTCATGTATGGCAAGCGATCCCGAAATACGTAATGCGTATAGAGCCGATAAGAACGCCACAATCATGCTCTTGGGAAAGGTCGTAGCCTCCGTTGATGCCTGCTATATTGACGGCGATATGAACATTGGCTCGGGATGCAAGCTCACCAAGCTCAACGAGACAGATCTTATCAATACGAGCAAACAACGGGGAACAGCTCTCTATGTGTCGAGAGGTGCCACGGTGGACGAGATTGTGAACAGCACAATCTATGGCTCGAGCAAGGCGCTCTTCTTTACGAGCGCTGGCTCTGCGACCCTCGAGAACTGCGTCGTCATCTCTGATGCGGGCAATCCCATCGATGCGGGTAAGGACAGCAGCGACTGGAAGGGCTGCAGGGTTGAGAAGAGTCTTGAGGACTCAAACCGTGGAGTGGGGCGCGGTGCCTATTATGGCTCTGACCGCGAGTTTGACAACACTTGGTTTAAGGGCATCGTACCCGAGGGTTATAGGCTCAGTAGGTGGACAAAGCAGGTGGAGATTGCGGATGTCTCCACAATTGACTGTCGCTATCTTGTGAGGACAGATTGCACACTCACCTACGACGCCAATGGCGGTACGGGTGACATGAGTTCAAGCAATAAGAAGAACCAATGGGGCGACCGCTTTCAAACGGTAGCCAAATGCACCTTCACGCGGCAAGGCGCTTCGTTCATGAGCTGGAACACCAAGGAAGACGGTACGGGATTTGAATTCAAGCCGGGCGATCGCCTGAGCTTTGAGACACAAAAGGACATCGTGCTGTATGCGCAATGGACCACCAAGATGTGCACGCTGGTCTTTGACACGCAAGGTGGCACACCCGTGGCATCGCAGACGGTTGTTCCTGGAAACACATTTAAGCGGCCAGAAGACCCTACACGAGAGGGCTATACCCTTGGTGGTTGGTACAAGGATGCGGCGTGCACTCAGGAATATGATTTTGCAACACCAGCGAGCGAGCTGAGCCTCACCATCTATGCCAAGTGGCTGCCCGACTGCACCCTTGTCTGCAACTCGATGGGAGGTTCGCAGGTTGACGGCGTGACGGTGAAGTATGGGCAGAAGGTGTGGGAACCCGCTACCCCAAAAAGGCCGCACTATCGTTTTAAGGGTTGGTATGAGGACGAGCAGTGCACGCATCTCGTTGACTTTCCCGTTACGCTCACGCACAAGATGACCGTCTATGCAAAGTGGGACGACTACCTGGATTGTCATGCGTGGGACGAGGGGGTAATCAGCAAGGAGGCAACGTGCAATACCTATGGAACGCGCACGTATACCTGTACGATTGATCCCTCGCACACTCGGACAGAACCCATACCAAAGAAGGCCCATAGGTGGACGAGTGGATTTGAACCCTATCATTGGACGCGTGATTATCGCGATCGCGATACCTACTACAAGGATTCAACCTGTGATAAAGCAGGGCGTGGCATGCTTGCCGTCTACTGTCAGGATTGCGATTTTATCATCCAGCGTACATGGACAAGCATTCCTGCGCTTGGTCATGACTGGGGTAGATGGACACCTATCGAGGGGACAAACGAGGAGCAACGCGTTTGCTCGCGTAATGCGAGCCATACGGAAACGCGAACGGTAAGACCCGAGTCGTGCAGGCATGGGCACCTTGAGCATGTGCTTGCTAAAGAGCCCTCTTGCACCGAGCCAGGCAACAACGAGTACTGGGCCTGTCCCGATTGCCACGAGTGGTATCTCGATGAGACCTGCACTACAGCCGTGTCAACGGTTGACGAGGTGCAGATTCCAGCCCTGTCTCATGAGCTCGATGATGACAGCTACGATGTGATTACAGAAACCGAGGCCACCTGCGAAGCGGCGGGTATCGAAACATGGGTATATCGCTGCACGAGATGCCATCAGCCGATTAGCTCGGTAGTGCAGCCCATAGAGCCCCTTGGCCACGATTGGGGTCCATGGGTTCCCGTGGAAGGCACCAACGAGCAGGAGCGTGTGTGCACGAGGGACGCCTCGCATACCCAGCGGCGCGAGACACCCACCGAAACCTGTCTCCACCAAGACGTGCTGCAGATCGACGCTCAAAATGCCACCTGTACGCGTGCGGGTAATAAAAAGTACTGGGTTTGCACCACATGCCAGGAGTGGTTCTCGGATGCCGACTGCACGCAACCAATTGAGTCTGCCGATCAGGTGATTTTGCCTGCGCTGGGGCATAAGCCGGGCGAGGCGGCGCGCGAGAACGAGGTGGCTCCAAGCTGTGAGCATCCAGGTTCGTATGACGAGGTCGTTCGCTGCACGGTCTGTGGTGACGTGCTCTCGAGCAAGAGCGTTGTTGTTCCTGCAACGGGTCACACACCGGGAGACGCCGTAAACACCAATGTCGTGGAGGCAACCTGCGAGCATGCGGGTACCCACGATGAGGTGGTAACCTGCACCACCTGCGGTATGACGCTCTCACACAATATCGTGCAGGATTCAGGGCCGCTTGGACATGAGCCGGGCGAAACGGAGCGCATGAACGAGGTTGCCCCAACTTGTACCGATGCGGGTTCTTATGACGAGGTCACCTTCTGTGCGCGCTGCAACAAAGAGTTCAAGCGTGAGACCGTTAGCATAGCTCCGCTCGATCATGACTGGGGTGCGTGGGTCCTTGATGACGAGGGCATCGCCGAGGTCCGCATCTGCCAACGCGATGCACGTCACATGCAGACGAGGACCGTAACGCCCGAGTCTTGCACGCACGAGAACAAGGTATACGTGCCTGGCGAGAAGCCCACCTGCACGTCTGAGGGCAGCCTTGCGTACTGGGCCTGCCCCGACTGTCACGAGTGGTACCTTGACGAGGATTGCACACAGCCCGTCACTTCATCGGTGATTATTGAGCGTCTTGCCCACACGCCGGGCGAGGAGGTGCATGAAAGCGAAGTGCCGGCTAGCTGCACCGAGGCAGGTTCTTACGTGTCAGTTGTCCACTGCACCGTTTGTAGTGAGGAGCTCTCACGCCAAATCGTTACGGTTCCTGCTACGGGCCACACGGCGGGAGCGGTCGTGAAGACAAACGTCGTAGAAGCTACTTGCGAGCACGCGGGCACGCACGATGAGTTGGTGAGCTGCACGAGCTGCAACGAAGTACTCTCGCGCAAGACCGTGGAAGACATGCCCGCGCTTGGGCACAAGGCTGGCGAGGCGACGCGCGAGGAGGTGAGACCTGCTACCTGCGAGCAGGAAGGCTTCTGTGACGAGGTGGTATGCTGCACCGTCTGCGACGAGGAGCTTTCGCGCCAGAGTGTTGTTATTCCTGCTACGGGCCACACGGCGGGGGCGGCCGTGAAGGCTCATGTTGTGGAGGCCACCTGCGAGCATGCGGGCACCCACGACGAGGTAGTGAGCTGCACTGTCTGCGACCAGGAGCTGTCGCGCAAGACGGTTGAGGATGCAAAGCCGCTTGGTCATGTACCGAGCAAGGCCGAGCGCGAGAACGTTGTGGACCCTGACTGCGAATTTGATGGCAGTCACGATGAAGTCGTGCGGTGCGAGCGTTGCGGCGACTACCTGTCGTGGAGCTGGGAGCTTGATGCGGCAACCGGTCACCAATGGGGCGCCTGGCAAACAATCAAAGAACCGACTGCATACGATGAGGGTCTGGCAAAACGCGTGTGTGCGCACAACGATGCGCACATAGAATACCGCAGCATCCCCACGCTTGAACATGAGCATAGCTTGGAGCACGTAGAGGCAAAACCTGCGAGCTGCGTGAGTGAAGGCAACAACGAGTACTGGCGCTGCGAAGACTGCGATGCATGCTTCCTCGACGCAGAGGGTACCCGTCCCGTTGAGAGTGATGCCGATATCGTGGTGGCTCGTCTGGCTCATACGCCGGACAAGGCAAAGCAGGGAGACGTTGCTGAGGCCACCTGTGAAGAGGATGGCTGTCACGACGAGGATGCCTATTGCAAGGCGTGCGGTACGCTCCTTTCTAGCAAGACTGTTATAGATCAGGCGTTGGGCCACGACTGGGGCAACTGGGAGACAGTGGAGCCGGCTTCAAGCACTACGGCTGGTCTTGCACGACGCGTGTGCAAGCGTGATTCAAGCCACAAGCAGACCATGGTCGTTCCCGCCCTCCATAACCATACCCTTGTCTTCGTCGAACAAATGGATGCGAGCTGTCAGGCGCAAGGCGTGCGTGCGCACTGGCGCTGTACCAACGAGAACTGCGGCGCTCTCTTCGCAAACAGCGAGGGAACAAAGCCCGTCTCTGCCGATGAGCTTGCAATCCCGCAATGCGAGCACACTCCCAGTGACAAGAAGCAGAAGGAGCAGGGAAGGGCAGCCACCTGCTCTGAAGAGGGAATCTCCTACGAGGTAAGCTACTGTGCAAACTGCGGCGAGCAGATTGCGCGCAATACGATTACCGTGAGTAGGGTTGCCCATCAGCAGGGGGAGCTCGTCCATGAGAATGTGGTTGACCCAACCTGTAGCAAGCGTGGCACGCAGGATGAGGTGGCTTGCTGTGCCAACTGTGGCACAGAACTGTGGCGGCGTATGGTGTCAATCCCTTGTTCCGATCATACGCCGGGCGAAGCAAAGATTGTCAACGTGGTCAATCCTACAGAGACCGAGCCTGGTAGCCA
>JAFWLX010000203.1 GCA_017510875.1 Atopobiaceae bacterium
CAGAAAAGCGGGATCGAGCCTCAGGAGTCCACCCGGATATTCTCGAGCATCGCCCCCCCCAAAAAAACCGGAGTCTACCCTCGAGGCTCCGCTTCGGCTGAGCGCTCCGCCCTGACGGCGTGGCAGCTGCGAACTTTTGTACGAACCCTTCGGGTCTTGACATGCCACTGGCATGTCAAGCAGACAGTCCTCGCTCCCGCCGCGCCGACGGGCGGAGCAGCCTCAGAAGGAGCCCGAGGGTTGCCGCCCGGCCGGTCCGTGGGCGTGGCGTCCCCCCGAGGCCCCTTCTTTTTGACCCCATTGGGAGAACCACATGGCAAAGACGACGGATGACATCAAGTTGGTCTGCGGGCTGGGAAACCCTGGTGCCGACTATGCCCTCACGCGCCACAATGCAGGCTTTGCGGTAGTGGATGCGCTTGCCGAGCGGCTGGGCGTACGTTATTGGAAGAGTGAGGGCGGTTGCAGCGTGGCAATGGTAAAGCTGCGCGTGGGCACAGAGACCCGCGAGGTCATTCTTGCCAAGCCGCAGAGCTATATGAACACCAGCGGTGGTCCGCTCTCTAAGCTGGCGCGCGCCCACAAGGTAGGCCCTGCAGAGATTCTGGTAGTGCACGACGAGGTCGACCTACCCGAAGGGCGCGTACAGGTAAAGCTGGGCGGTGGACTCAACGCGCACAATGGGCTGCGTTCCATTGCCGACAAACTGGGCACGCGCGACTTTGCCCGCGTGCGCTGCGGCATTGGCAGGCCCCCTGGAAAGATGAGCGTAGCTGACTATACGCTAAAGCAGCTTAAGGGGGCGGCTGTGGACGAGTTCTTGGTCATGGCTCAAGAGGCCGCCGATGTGGTGGAGCGGTGCCTTGAGGAGGGTGTTGCGAAGCAACTATAGCTCCTTGCCAAGGGGCCGTCGCCACTGCAAAAGAATGCCGTAAGATGAGGACATGAAATCTGTTGGTAAGCCACAAGACTACCGAAAGGACACCCATGGAGGCGTACAAGAAAGAGTTCATCAAATTCATGGTCGATTGCAACGTGCTCAAGTTTGGCGACTTCACCCTTAAGAGCGGACGCAAGTCTCCCTTCTTCATGAACGCGGGTGCCTATGTGTTGGGATGGCAGCTCAAGCGTCTGGGCGAGTTTTACGCCCAGGCCATCCATGATCGCTTTGGTGACGACTTTGACGTGGTCTTTGGTCCTGCCTACAAGGGCATTCCCCTCTCGGTCATCACGGCTATTGCCTACCACAACCTGTATGGCAAGGAGATCAGCTACTGTTCTGATCGCAAGGAAGCTAAGGACCACGGCGCCGATGCCGGGCAGCTCCTTGGCGCCGAGCTGCACGACGGTGACCGCGTGGTCATCGTAGAAGACGTAACCACTAGCGGCAAGTCCATTGACGAGACGTACCCCAAGCTCAAGGCCGCTGCCGATGTTGAGGTTGTGGGACTCATGGTCTCGCTCAACCGCGAAGAGGTTGGCAAGAGCGGTACCATGGCCGCCATCGATGAGGTGTCGGAGAAGTACGGCTTTCCTACTGACGCAATCGTGACCATGTCCGAGGTTGTGGAGGCCCTAGAGGGCACCGTCATCACACCCGAGCTCAAGGCTGCCATCGATGCCTACTACGAGCAGTACGGCGTAAAGTAAACCAAAGGTGCGCTTGAAGGGTTTGTTCCATACGCACTACTGCGCTATCCTGTCATACAGGCACTTAAACTCACAGAAAGAGAGGCATCATGCAGCTACTTGCAGACGGTGTTTTCTACATTGGCGTCAATGACCACGAGCTTGACCTCTTTGAGGGACAGTACATCGTTCCCAACGGCATGGCATATAACTCCTACGTACTTGTGGACGAGAAGATTGCCGTCATGGACAGTGTGGACGCTGACTTTGGCAAGGAGTGGATTGACAACCTTGAAGAGGTTCTCGACGGCCGCAAGCCAGACTATCTGATTGTCCAGCACATGGAGCCTGACCATAGCGCCAACATCGATCTTTTTATGGAGCACTATCCCGAGGCAATCGTTGTTGCCAGCGTAGGTGCCTTCAACATGATGGCCAACTACTTTGACACCAAGTACGAGGGCCGCAACATGCAGGTCAAGGAGGGCAGCACCCTCTCGCTGGGCACCAAGGAGCTAACCTTTATCACCGCGCCCAACGTACACTGGCCCGAGGTCATCTTTACCTATGACGCCACCGACAAGATTCTCTTTACGGCCGACGCCTTTGGCAAGTTTGGCGCGCTTGACGTCGAGCAGGACTGGGACTGCGAGGCTCGTCGTTACTACTTTGGCATCGTAGGCAAATTTGGCAAGAACGTTCAGGCTGTCCTTAAGAAAATTGCCAAGCTGGACATTCAGATGATCTGCCCGCTGCATGGTCCTGTGCTCTCCGAGAACCTTGACCACTATATTGACCTGTACCAAATCTGGTCAGCCTACGAGGTCGAGACACCTGGCGTGGTGATCGCCTACACCAGCGTGTACGGCCACACCAAAGAGGCGGCTCTGGCTCTTGAGGCGGCACTTAAGGACAAGGGCTGCCCGCGCGTGGTGGTAACCGACCTTGCTCGCGACGACCAGGCAGAGGCCCTTGAGGACGCCTTCCGCCACAGCCATCTGGTGCTTGCCACCACCACCTACTGCGGCGGCGTGTTCCCTGCCATGGAGGCCTTCATCCACCACCTGATTGACCATGCGTTCCAGAAGCGCACCGTGGTCTTTGTGGAAAACGGCAGCTGGATGCCCGCAGCCACCAAGGGCATGATTGCTCTTATGGAGAAGTGCGCAGACATCACCTATGCGCAAACCACCGTGACGCTTAAGGGATCGCTGAGCGAGCCGGCACGCGACCAGATTAACGAGCTGGCAGCAGAGCTGGCAGCACAGTTCTAAAACGGCAGCTAGGGACCGTAACAGAAAGGGACCCCGAGGGACCCCGCCCACGGACCAGCCGGGCGGCATCCCTCGGGGCTCCGCTTCGGCTAAGCGCTCCGCCCTTACGGCGCGGCAGCTGCGGAACTCGCGCCCCCTACGGGGGCGCTCAAACAGTCCTCGCTCCCGCCGCGCCGACGAGCGGAGCAGCCTCAGAAGGAGCCC
>JAFWLX010000204.1 GCA_017510875.1 Atopobiaceae bacterium
CTCCTCCGCCAAAGTGGTAAGAACTGGTGAAGCAGAGATGCCAAGCCAGTAGTAGGACCGGAGAATCCGGAGGGATTCGAACCCGCGAGGGGGCAACAGGCCAGTGGCCTGTTGCCGGCTGAGGGCCGCAAGGCCCGAAGCCCAAGAGTGCCGCGCAGCGGCACGGCGAATCCCTCCTCCTCCGCCAAAGTGGTAAGAACTGGTGAAGCAGAGATGCCAAGCCAGTAGTAGGACCGGAGAATCCGGAGGGATTCGCCAAAGTTTGCTCTTAAGCCGTATGTGAGGGAAAGGAGCCCTTCATGGCCATCATTCTCGTCCTTCTCGTCATTGCCGCTGCTGTAGGCGTTGCTTACGTCAGCATCAACAACGGCATTGTTACCAAGGACAACCGCTGCGACAATGCTTGGCAGACCATCGATGCACAGCTGCAGCGCCGTAACGATCTCATCCCCAACCTGGTTGAGACCGTCAAGGGTTACATGCAGCACGAGGCCGACACGCTACAGGCCGTCACCGCCGCCCGCGCGGCTGTTGCCGGCGCTGGCACGCCCGAGGCCAAGATGGAGGCCTCTGGCCAGCTCACGCAGGCCCTGGGTCACCTGTTTGCCGTTGCCGAGGCCTATCCCGATCTCAAGGCCAACACCAACTTCTCGCAGCTGCAGACCGACCTTACCGACACCGAGAACAAGATCAGCTACGCTCGCATGAGCTACAACGACTGCGTGCTTGAGTACAACAACGCCATCGAGACCTTCCCTGGCAACATTGTTGCAGGCAGCAGGTTCAAGCCTCGCCAGGGCTTTGTGGTGGAGGACGCCAGCGTACGCCAGGCTCCCACGGTTTCGTTCTAAGCCGCTCTTACATAAGCTGGTTGCAAGGGTGCCTCACAGATGTGAGGCACCCTTTCTTGTGTGATCGCGTGGACTTGGGGACGGTCCCCCAATCCACGCGTGCCATGGAAGTGTTACAGCATATGTCAATTCTGGTCTCCTTTTTTGCAAAACGCCAGCTAAGCGCTAAACTCTAGCGAAGCATTGGTCCATCAGTCCGTGCAGAAAGGAATCCACCCATGAACAATGCTAAAGATTTGTACCTCTACAAGCGAGAGAGTGCCTACATCCCTCGCATTGCTGCCGTACACGACCTTTGCGGGTACGGTAAGTGCTCGCTCGGCGTAGCCATCCCCGTGCTTAGCGCTGCGGGATGCGACGTATGCCCCGTTCCCACCTCGCTATTCTCGGCACACACACGCTTCCCCGTTTTTTATATGCATGACACCACAGACATGCTTACCCCCTATCTTGATGCCTGGGTTTCCGAGGGCATCGAACTCGATGCCATTTACTCGGGCTTTTTGGGCGCGGCCGAGCAGGTCAGTGCCATTAAGCGCCTCTACCGCGAGCATCCAGGTGCCCTGCGCATAGTTGACCCTGTTATGGGCGATGGCGGCAAGCAGTATCCCACCTACACCGACGAGCTGTGCGCAGCCATGGGCGAGCTGGTAAACGGCGCGGATGTGCTGACCCCCAACCTCACCGAGGCCTCAATCCTTACTGGGATTGCCTATGAGGGTCAAGACGTGAGCGAGGATTACGTGCATGCCATGATGGACGCCCTTATCGCAAAGGGCGCCAAATGCGTGGTGCTCAAGGGTATTGTGCACGGAGACGAGCCGATCATTCGCAACTATGTGGCTGGTGCAGACCTAGCCTTTGAGGAGATCAACGGGGAGCTTTTGCCGTACATGCTTCATGGAACGGGCGACCTGTTTACCAGCAGCCTTCTGGCCGCAATCATGGCAGGACGTTCTCTCTATGATGCCGTGCAGTTTGCAGGAGACTTTGTACGCGACTCCATGCGCATTACCTGCCAGCAGCCCGACTTTGAGGTGCGCGGCGTTAGCTTTGAGTCCGAGCTAGGCAAAGTTGCCGCACTGCTAGGCTAGCTGAGACACGTTTTCTTACAGGAAGGCACCTTGGGTGCTAGTAATCGCGTGGATTTGGGGACCGTCCCTTAGTCCACGTTGGCGGGATTGCGTCGCTGTCCCACAGCGTCTTATCGCCAACGTGGACTAAGGGATGGTCCCCAAATCCACGCGCCAGCTAGGCGCTGCGACGCTTGCGATAGCGAAGTGCTGCGCAAGCAGACTCCTTCACACGACTAAGCGATACGTTGGGGCGCAAACCGCATTCTCCCAGGATTCCCATTGACACAAAGCGGGCGTGCTCGTAGAGCATCTCGTCATCGATCTTGCCATACTTTGCCAGCAGCCCACCATCGATAATGAGATTCGCTATGTCATTTGACGCAAGCTCCCACACGTAGTCCCATAGCTCCATCTCTTCAAGGACGTGCCACATGGGTCGCTTTTGTAGAGAGCCGTCGTAGAGCCACTCGTGCGTTTTGTCCACGATAACTTGAATGGCCGCCTCGCGATCACATGCTTCGTCCTCGTCGATCTGCTTATTGATGGCATCCAGTAAGTCTTGGGCGTATGCGTCGGCAATCGCTTGGTTCAGCTCGTTTTTACTCCCGAAGTAGTAATAGAACAGGCCTCTTGTTATCCCCATCTCTGTTGACACATCGGTTACCGATACACGAGATGCATCTCCTCGCTCAGCCAGTTTGCGTGCACAGCGTACGAGTCGCTCCCGTTTGGCATCGAATCGATTTGCTTCGTCAGCAAACCTCCGATGAGCCCTCACCTCTTTTACGGGTAAACCCATACCGCCCCCTACAGCATCCCAACATAGAGAATCGCAACGACATCGGCTGCATCGCACGACATCGCAGTGTTATCAAAACAACTGCAAATTCTATCTCAGAGAGAATCGCTACCAGAATAATAGGATTACCTTAGGGGGCAGTGCATATCTCTTAGGCATAACGCTTAAAAGAGCGTTGCAACGCTACTGTCTTATACTGCCATATGTGTGAATGTTGCAGCATTTATACAAGCCGTACGTGCCACATATTACTTTATTGCATCAGAATTTTCCGCGGTTGTCGGGGAGTCTGATGAATCTTCACTTTCGCCTTCGGTGACAGCCTCTTCCGTCTGGTTGGCATCGGCGGCTTGCTCGCTGGCTTTTGCGGCAGCTTCATCGGCCATGAGCGAGATTTGCTCGGCAAGACCATCATTGTCACTTGCTGCCAGCATCACGTTCTGGGCTACAACCGCACCATTGTCGCCAATCACGTAGCTGATGATAGCCCCTGGGGTTGACTTTGAGGTTATGGTCTCGTGCAGCCGCTCTTGCGTGGCGCTGTCCACGCCAGTGATGGTGCAGTCAAAGCGCACGCCATCGTCAGCCGCACGCTTGCTCCAGACAAAGGTCATGAACGGCGTGGCAGCTCCCGTAGGCCGCAAGAAGCCAAAGAAGGCTGACTTCTGGAAGTGTCCCTGCTTGTCGCGCCGGACCCTCACGTGATACACGACCGTATCGATATTGGGATTGAGCAACGCATTTACCGAGAAGGCTGACGCCTGCACCTGTGCCGTGGCAAAAGCCTCAAGCTCGCTTGACGATGTGCTGTCGGTTACGGTCACCTCAATGCGATGCGTATGCTCGTCTGCCTCCTGCACGGTAAACTCGGCCGGAAACTGTGTAAAGCCACCGCCCCATTCGACGCCCATGTTAAGCGCCGATACCACTGACCTCATGCTGGCGTCCTCGGCAAGCGTGGTGGTAGTCACGCGTCGCACGTAGCCCCAACCAACTTGCGAGATGACCACCAAAAGGAGGAACACCGTAACAAAGATGATGGCCGAACGCGTAATGAGGCGATCGGTGTTTGCACCCGAGGGATCCTCGCCCGCCAAGGGGTCGATGTCAAGGCTTGTGCCCTTCTCTTCCCTGTGAGAGTGCTGATTCTTTGCGCGCTCTTTGTTGGTATGACCTGTTTCGTCAACGGTCGTAAAGAGCTCTTCGGCCTCCTCGCCCGAAAGCGCACCGCGCATGGTGCGTTTTACCTCTGGGTTTCTGGGCATACGAGCTCTTTCCATCGTGGCGGCATTATGCCTTGGGCAATATAACTAATCGTCAAGTATAGGCGGAGTTGGAGCAAACATGGCGCACGATGCCGTCATTCCATGTGGCTGCCATTGCTCTTTTATTTTTTGCGGCCCGACGATCAAGAAGTCACCATGGGTTGTTTCTGAGAGATGCCCCCAAAGCGCAGCGATTGCACTTTGGGGGCATCCCCGGCAACACCTACAGATACTAACCGTGGACTACTCAGCGGGCGTGAGCCGGTGGGCCACTGAGTCGCAGATAAGAGCGCCCACCACGGTCTTAGCGTCCTCGATACGCCCATCAAGGACGGCATCTATCAGCTCGTTCAGCGGCACTAGATCCACGTTGATAAACTCGTCGGCATCAGGATCCGAGGCGGCAAAGCTTAGGTTGGTGGCCATGTACAAATGGATGAGCTCGTCGCAGAATCCCACACCGGTGGCTATGGTGCTCAGAAACGCCATGTGCTCCGCCTTCATGCCAGTTTCTTCAAGCAGCTCGCGACGGGCACACTCAAGCGGATCTTCCCCCACGTCAAGCTTGCCCGCAGGTATCTCTACGGTTACGCGCCCAAGCGAGGTGCGGTACTGCCGCACGAGGCAGATGCGCCCATCGCCCGTAAGCGCTACGATGCCCACAGCACCAGGATGGCGCAGTACGTCGCGTGTAGCCGTGCGACCGTCGGGCAGCTCTACCGTCAGGCGATTGATGTCAAAGATACGCCCCCTCCAAGCTGTATCTTCCTGGAGCACCTTCTCGCTTATCTCGGCGTCTCGCGGGTCTAGCTCGGGAAGCACCAAGCCTCGCCGGGTTGGCTCTCCCGAGGTGTGCGGCTTACCGCCAGAGCTGCGATCCCCGTCGTACGAGTAGGCCAACACGGCCTCGCTCATGTCGTCGATGGCCCCGTCAAGCTCTTCGCTGAGGTCAAGGTCGCCATCCGTTGCCGTCACGCCGTCATGCTCTGCCATAACTTGTGCCCCCCTAGAGGTTCTCTCGACCAAGGATTGCCTTGAGGCCAATGTCGCTGCGATACTGCTTGCCCTCGAAGTCAATGAGCTCGCAGGCCGCATAGGCATTGGCGCGAGCCTGTTCAAAGGTATCGGCCACAGCCGTCACGTCAAGCACGCGACCACCAGCGGTAACCACGTTGCCGTCTTCGTCGAGCGCCGTACCCGCATGGTAGACCGTCACGCCCTCGCAAGCCTCAGCGGCATCGATACCAGTGATGACCTTGCCCTTCTCGTATGAGCCAGGGTAGCCCGCACTTGCCAGCACTACCGAAACGGCCCAGTTGTCGCCCCAGCTGAGCATGGCAGGATCAAGCGTGCCGTTGTCACAGGCAAGGAAGGCCTCAACCAGGTCGCCCTGCATGCGCGGAAGCACTACTTGAGTCTCGGGGTCGCCAAAACGTGCGTTGAACTCAAGCACCTTGGGACCGTCCTTGGTGAGCATGAAACCGCCGTACAAACACCCGCTGTAGGTAATTCCGTCGGCACGCAGCTGGTCAATCACCTGCTGCTCAATCTGAACCATGCGCTCAAGCTCGCCATCGAGCAAGATGGGCACGGGGCTGTACACTCCCATGCCTCCGGTGTTGGGGCCCTTGTCGCCATCATAGGCGCGCTTGTGATCCTGCGAGGTAGCCAGTGGTACCACAGTGACGCCATCGGTGAGGGCCAGCAGGCTGCACTCGGGACCTTCAAGCATCTCTTCCACAACCACGGTGGCACCCGCATCGCCAAAGGCTCCCGAGAAGCACTCATCCACACCCGCAAGGGCCTCTTCGGTGGTCTGGGCCACAATGACGCCCTTGCCTGCGGCCAAGCCGTCAGCCTTCACCACCACAGGACCACCCACCTCACGCACATACGCCTCGCAGGCAGCGCGGTCGGTGAAGCTGCGATAGGCTGCCGTAGGGGCACCCGCGCGCGCCATGACCTCTTTGGCAAACTTCTTTGAGCCTTCCATCTGGGCGGCCTGGGCGTTGGGACCAAAGCAGGCAATACCTGCGGCACGCACGGCATCGGCCACGCCCGCCACCAGCGGCGCCTCGGGTCCTATGACCACAAGGCCAATGCCGTTGTCTTTGGCCCAAGTGGCCACCTCGGTGGGGTCGTCAGGGTTGATGGGCGCCTTCTTGGCCAGCTGGAGCATACCGCCATTACCCGGCGCCACGTACAGCTTGCCCGCGCGCGGCGAGTCAGCCAGCTTCATGAGCAGGGCGTGCTCGCGTCCGCCCGCGCCCAGCAGCAAAATGTCAATCTTCTCGGATGCCATACGTCTCTCCTTTACAAAATGGAAGCTCTCCTCAGGTCCTCAGAACCAAGAAGGTCTCCTGTCGCCTTTCGTACCTCTTTGCCAAGAGCGCAGCGTGAGCGAGGACCGCCCAAGCACAACACGCAAGTTGTGCAGCTGCTGGTGCATAACAAAGAGCGCTCCTGTGCCATCGGCGTTTGGAGACCCCTCGGTCACACGAACCTTGGGGAGAGCCATGCCAGTTTTAGTGCCAATACCTGTCAATGGTCTGCTCGCGGTCAGGACCCACGGTGATGATGCTCACACGCACGCCTGCCAACTGCTCGAGGAAGTCGATGTAGTCTTTGGCCTCGCGCGGAAGCTGGTAGAAGTTGCGCACACCCGAGATGTCGCAGCACCAGCCAGGCAGCGTCTCGTACACCGGCTTAGCGTGATAGAACACGCTCTGGTGCTCGGGGACGGTGCGATACATCTTTCCGTTGCACTCGTAGGCCACGCACACCTTGACCTTGTCTAGGCAGCCCAGCACGTCAAGCTTGGTGATGGCCAAGTCGGTCAGGCCATTGACGCGCGCAGCATAGTTGACCACCACGGCGTCATACCAACCACAGCGACGCTTGCGCCCGGTGGTCACACCGTACTCGTGGCCCGCCTCTCCCAGCTTGTCGCCCACCTCGTCAAAAAGCTCGGTGGGGAAGGGACCAGAGCCAACACGCGTGAGATAGGCCTTGGCAATGCCCAGCACGCGCTTGATGTGCACAGGACCCACGCCCGAGCCGGTTACGGCGCCACCGGCCGTGCAGTTTGAGCTGGTCACAAAGGGATAGGTGCCATGGTCGATATCAAGCATGGTGGCCTGGGCACCCTCAAAGAGAATGCTGCGGCCGCTCTCAAGCTGCTCGTTCAGGAAGAACGAGCTCTCGACGATATAGGGACGAATACGCTCGGCCATGGGCAGATAGGTCTCGCAAATCTGCTCAACCGTATAGGTGGGCATCTCGTAGACCTTCTCCAGGATGGGGTTGGTGTAGGCAAGAGCCGCCTCGAGCTTCTTGCGGAAGATCTTCTCTTCAAGCATGTCCTGAATGCGCAGGCCCGTGCGGTTCATCTTGTCCATATAGGTGGGACCAACGCCACGCTTGGTGGTGCCAATGAGGTTCTTGCCCAGCTTCTTCTCGTGAGCGCCGTCCAGGTCTTTGTGGTAGGGCATAACGATATGGGCATTGCCCGAGATCTTAAGGCGCTCGCACGAGATGCCCTGCGCCTCAAGCATGTCAATCTCGCCCAAAAGGATTGTGGGGTCAACAATGCAGCCGTTGCCAATGACCGGGAAGGTTCCCTGGTACATGACACCCGAGGGCACCTGGTGCAAGGCGAGCTTCTTATCTCCCGCAATGACAGTGTGGCCGGCGTTTGCCCCGCCAGCGTAACGACAAACCACGTCGTAATCGCCCGAGATGAGGTCGGTAACCTTTCCCTTGCCCTCGTCTCCCCATTGCGTACCAACAAGCACGGTTGCAGGCATGATGCCTCCTTTTGTCTGTAAGGCCCGGATTCGCAGCACACATGAGTATACGGCACGCGCACTCGTTGCGTACGCGGCGCTACACCCAGCGCACCTATTCCTCGTGGCGCATGTCCACTTCGACAAACTTGGTAGAGCCGGGAAGGAACATGAGGCTCACAATACCAAGTGGGCCCGAACGGTTCTTGGCAATGATGAACTCGGTCACGCCCATATCGGGACGCTCCTCGCGCTCGGCCTCCTCCTCGGTCATGGATCGGTCAAGCAGGATTACGATGTCTGCATCCTGCTCGATGGAGCCCGATTCGCGCAGGTCAGAGAGCTGCGGACGCTTGCCGTACTTGCCCGCGCGGGTCTCAAGACCACGGTTGAGCTGCGAGAGGGCAATCACGGGAACACCAAGGTCCTTAGCCATGATCTTTATGCCACGGCTCATCTCAGAAACTTCGTTGGCACGACTATCCGAGCGCCGGCCACCGGGAGGCGGAGACAGCAGCTGCAGGTAGTCCACAATCACCAAGCCGTTTTCTTTCTCGCGCAGCATACGGCGGGCCTTTGCCCTGATTTCGGTGACCGTGGTGCCCGGCGTGTCGTCAATCACGATATCAAGCTGCGAGAGGTCGCGCGTCGCCTCCATAATGGTGGGCCATTGGTTGTCTTGAATGCGCGCACCACGAATGGCCGTAAGCGGAATCTTTGCCTGGGCAGACAGCAGGCGCTGCGCAATCTCGATCTTGCTCATCTCAAGCGAGAAAAACGCGACCGAGGCTCCGTTGGCCGCCGCATTGGTGGCCAGGTTGAGCGCAAACGAGGTCTTGCCCACGCCTGGGCGCGCGCCAATGACCACCATTTGGCCAGGTCGCAAGCCCTGAAGGTGATTGTCTATGCCAGGATAGCCCGTCCTTACGCCCGTGGTGCCATCGGGGTCGGCACACATCTCGCCCAGCTCGTTATACAGGTCGCCCATGATCTGCTCAAGGGGCTGGAAGGTGTTGTCAATGTCGCGCGTGGTCACCTCAAGCAGCATGGACTCGGCACGGTCAACAACTTCTTTGGTGTCTTCGGGAGCATCAAAGGCAAGCGAGGTAATGCGGGCGGATGCCGCAATAATCTGGCGCAAGGTAGCGTGACGACGCATGATCTCTAGATGATGACGCCAGCTTGCCAAGGCAAACGAGTTGCCGTTGAGCTCAAGCAGGTATTCCATGCCGCCCACACGCTCTAACGTGCCCTCGCTCTTAAGGTAGTCGGCCAGCGATATGGGATCTACCGGCATGCCGCGATCAAACATGGTGCACATGGCCAGATAGATGTTTCGGTGCGAGAAGAGATAGAAGTCCTCGGGCTTGACAGCCGACATGCACTCGTTGAGCACGTCCTGCGAGAGAAGCATAGCCGCAAGCACAGACCGCTCGGCTTCAAGATCATGTGGCATCACCGCATCCGAGGGCGTCTTGGCCAGCGCGGTCTCGTTTTGCGCATACGATGCATTGTCACGCCTGCTGTAGTTTGAGGGCATGTGCGTCTCCTCTGCTTGTTGCAAGAGCCTGTGCGGCTCTCACCGTGAAGCGCATGTTACCGTATATATGCCACGCATACAAAGATGGTCTTGAAGGCAAAGGGCCCCTATCAACAGCAGAATGTTGAATGTGTTACCCACTGAACGGGGGAAACGCCACTTATTTACGTTTTCAACATTCTCCTGAAGCAACCTTATGAACAATTTTCATCATCGCGATTCCTACATACCTCAACGTGACAGCTGCGGCAATATCTACGCCCAAATAGGGTGTCCAATATAAAAAGTGCAGGTAGAGACGTCAGTAAATGGTAAGCAGAAAGGGAGTTTCCAAACGCGAACGCTTGTCCGCTGGAAACTCCCTTGTCTTTGTGCTATGAGCACGAACATCTTTGGCACACCGCTTAGCTGCAGCTTTTGTTTAAAACCCCTGCTAGGCGCGGCGATGCAACAACGATGTCTACTCCTCGACCTCTACGGTCTCCTCAGCCTCAACGGCCTCCTCTGCAGGGGCCTCAACCTCGGCCGCAGCCTCGGTCTTGGGCTCCTCGGCGGTCTCGGCACCCTTGCCTACCTGCACGGATACCGTGGCGCCAATCTCGCGATAGATGTTGACCTCTACCGGATGCACGCCGGCGGTCTTGATGGCCTGGCCCTTGCCCACACGCTTGCGATCAACCTCGACGCCAAGCTGCTGCTCGATGGCGTCGGCAATCATCGTGGTGGTAACAGAACCAAAGAGCTGGCCCTCCTCGCCAATCTTGGCGTCGACGACAACCGTCTTGCCGTCAAGGGCGGCCTTGAGAGCCTCGGCATCGGCAATGCGCTTCTCCTCGCGCTTTGCGATGTTATGGCGGCGCTCCTCCAGCTGCTTGATGTTGCCCGGGGTGGCAGGCTGGGCAATGCCATTGGGGAACAGGAAGTTCTCCGCAAAGCCCTGGGCGACCTCTACGACGTCGCCTTCTCCGCCCTTGCCCCTGAGCTCACCCAGAAGGATGACTTTCATTGGGACACTCCTCACATCACGTCGGTCTCAACCGACTGCTAACGTTCTCCTGAGGGCCTTGGTACGAGGTCAGGTCTTCCCCGGTCAAGCCGACGGAAGTTCATGGCCACGTCCAATAGGCCCACCACACTCGCTAGTGCGAATAGCATCTCGAGCCACACTGCGGCAAACACTGCGAACGTCCTTGTGAACCACCGGACGTTGTGCTCGCGCAGCCACCATTGCAGCACGGATAGACCCTGCTGCGCGAGGGCAAGGCGCGTGATCATAATCACGTTTGCCCCCACCATGGCAACCTCTTCCCGCCAAGCAGGAAGATGCGGCCCAAGCAATTGGGCAGCAACCCCTAGGGCAAAGAGCACGGCAACCCATAGCGGCACATCGTAGTGGGCAATTGCCTCTAAACCCGAGACAACTTGCACATTGCTTGCCCTGGCTGCCACGCGGGCACCCAGAAGCGAGCACACTGCCGTACTGGCCCCCACCACAAAGTAGATCGTTGGCCAATACATGACCATCTGATCCCTCGTTTCGAGGAGGGCGGTCGTGCCTTCTAGGTCGAGCGAGCCTATGCTCGCCTCCACTACCTTGTCCACCACGTTAGCGACGACGTTGGTAATGGTCGTACCCTGCAGCGACGTTGACACCGTGTCGATGCCAATCATCGCCGCTGTAACCGCCGCAGCTGCCACAAGCAGCCATGACGTGTTGAAGCGACCCGAGACCAAGGCCCATGACAACGTAAACGCGCAGGCCACGGATACCAAGGTCATGGGCAGCCCATACACGTCAAGAGTCAGATAGGTGCTCACGCCACCTGCCACAAGAGCAGCCAACAGAGAGATTATCTGACCGCGACGTCCCCCGTTGCCGTAGGCGAGCGTGGCCCCAAACGCTATGAGCACGTTTGAGAGCACGGGTACCACCGGCACAAAGGTGCTGCCAATCAAGCTCCACACCACACCAAAGACGGTGCGCGTTTTGGAGCTTATACCCGAAGGTCCGTGCTGCCCGCGTACGGCCAGCTGGCCACCACGTGGCTCAAAACCCTCGGGCGCCACTGGGCGCTTGCTGTTCATGCCTTCGCCCAACGGACAAACACTCCCCAGTGCCCGTCAGTTAGCCGCGATTGCGGCCGCCGCGGCTTGAGACCACGGTGACGGTGTAGGGTACCAATGCCATCTCGCGTGCGCGCTTAATGGCAACTGCGATATCGTGCTGATGCTGCGTGCAGGCGCCAGTGACGCGGCGCGGCTTGATCTTGCCGCGGTCGGTCATGTACTTGCGAAGGAGCTGCGTGTCCTTGTAATCAATGAACTCGACGTTCTCCTTGCAGAACTGGCAGTACTTGCGACGCGGCTGGCGCTGTTCAACTTGCCTTTGCTGTCTAGCCATGTCTGTTTGTACCTTTCATCTGACGACCGATAGTCGTCATCATTCTTAGAACGGGATGTCCTCGTCGTAGACTTCCACCGAAGGCGGCGCCTGTACGGCGGACTGGGGGGCATAGGTTGTGGGCTGCGGTGCGGCTTGCGGTGCAGACTGCGGAGCGTTATAGCTGGGCGTAGTCTGCTGCTGTACCTGAGGCTGCTGCTGGTACCCGCCCTGGGGCTGATACCCACCCTGCGGCTGGTAGCCGCCCTGGTTCTGCCTGGGCGAGAGGAACTCCACCTCGTCCACAATGACCTCAATCTTGCTGCGCTTCTGGCCGTCTCGCTCCCACTGACTCCAGCGGAGCTTGCCCTCCAAGGCGACCTTCGAGCCCTTGCTGAGGAAGCGGCTGAGCGGTTCGGCTCTATTTCCGAAGACCACGCAGTCAATGTAGTTGGGATACTCTTCCCACTCGCCGGTCTGCGGGTTGCGACGACGGTCGTTGACCGCAACGCCAAACGTAAGAATCGAGGTTCCGGCCTGGGTGGCGCGGAGCTCAGGATCACGCGTAAGGTTTCCGGAGATGTTTACCCTATTGATGCTCATTAGTGCTCACTACCTCTCATCCGCAAGTGTCTTGCGGCTCCATGGTTACTCCTCGACGGGACGACGGACGATCATATGACGCTTAACGGCGTCGTTGATGCGCAGAACTCGGTCGAGCTCCGTGATCTGGTCGGGGTCTGCATGGAAGTTGATGAGGGTGTAGTCGCCCTCGCTGAGCTTGTCGACCTCAAACGCAAGCTTGCGCTTGCCCCAATCCTCCACGGAATCGATAGCGCCTCCATCAGCGGTGATGGCAACCTCGATACGCTTCATAGCGCCAGCGCGCACTTCCTCGGTAGCGGCAGGATCGACAAAGTACAGCAGTTCATAGGCCTTCATGTGGTCACCTCCTCTGGGCTTAACGGCTCCGGTCGGTGATATGTGCCGGAGCAGGATAGAACGGTGTAACATCGTAACATATCTGCCAGCAATTTTGCTACCAGCTCTTTCGCTGTAAGCCACTCCCCTACAGACCCCACACAAGCGTAGCAAGCCATGGTTGGCTCAAACTACGCCTTAGGTAGGGCGAAGGTTGGTCAAGGAGGTCACTTTTGGGCAAAGATGCTGGCAAAAAGAATGACCAATGTTGACAAGCAGGGATTGGCCCACGCAGATGCGCGCAGCGCATGCACCAGGCTACACACCTTCAACACAGGATGCACGAGTGAGCAGGGGACAGGTCTTCCGTTCACGCGCAAATGAACGAGGGTGAACAGCAAACCCGTCCCCTGTTCATATACAGGATGCACCCCAAAGCGCATTGTCCGCGCTTTGGGGTGCATCCGTCAGCAACACTAATAGATTGGGAGCAGTCCCCTACTCCACGCTACTCTTCGTCCTCGTCAGCGGGGTTAGCTTCTGTGGCCTCATCCTGCGGCTCAGAGACGGGAGCCTCCTCCTCAACCACATCATCAAGCGTGAAGGTCTTAACCGCAGGAGCATCGTCATCTGCCTGTGCGACAGGCGCGGTCTCTTCGACCTGCTCCTCAATCTGCTCTTCCACAACCACTACGGGCTGCTCGGGCTCTTCAATCTGTGCGGTCTCTGAGAGCTCGTCAGGCTCGCCGGCAGGTGCCGCCACATCATCGAGAGTAAAGGTCTTGACCTCGGGTGTCTCGACCACCATGGTCACCTCGTCAGACAGGTCCTCCACCTGGGGCGCAGGCTCATCGGCAGGCACCATGTCATCGAGGGTAAACGACTTGGGGCTAGCTGGCGCGTCAGCGGTCTGTGCAGCGTCATCAAAGGACGGTGCAACGGGCGCAACGGGCACTGCTGGCTGTGCAGCAGTTTCTGCGGGAGGCACGACCGGGGAGACCGGCTGTGCAGCAGGCTGAACGGGCTCCGCTGGCTGCGCGACCGGCTGAGCCGATTGTGCCGGCTCGGCAGTTGCCTGCCAATCGCTTGCCGCGGGCTCTGCGGGCGTAGCCGTACCAGGCAGCGGATCCGACGACTTGCCCCAGTTCTGCACGTCAAACTGGCGCATCCACAGGCCAACTGACGTGTTGAGGATGAGATTCATGAACACGGCGGCAATGGCTACAGGGTACGAGAACACAAACAGGAGCGGCATAGCCTCGCCCAGTTTCGTGATCATCATCCCTGCAAGCGCGTACTCGTCAACGTATCCGTAGGCGTCGGCCCTCATGAGCTCGATAACAATACCGCCCAGCTTGGGGATAAGAACGATGCCGTACAGAATAACGGCAACTGCCGAGACACCCAGTCCCAGCAGAATGGCAAGACCCGTGATACGCAACACACCGTTGGTGTCACGCTTGATCATGTCGATGATGCGCTCCACTTGGTAACCTGCACCAATGTTCTGGTAAATGGTTGCACGCAGCTTAGCGATAGCCACAATCACCATACCAGCAAGGCCCAGCACAGCCGAGAGAAGGCCACCTATCGCTGGTCCCAAAATAGCCGAGAGAATCATCCTCACCGCCGCGATGACAAAGCCGTAGCCAAGCGCCACCACAAAGGCGCGGGCGCCGCTCTTAATGCAAGCTCCGATATCAACATTCTTCTGCTTGGGAGACGAGTCTACTCCCCACGAGGTGAGACGAGCCCACTCAAGAGCGTAACCGTCAGCCCCAAAAGCACCCACAATGGGTACTATCTGCGCTGCTGCGAGCACCAGCAAGGGCTTGTACCAGCCCTTGTCCCGCGTGAGCAGCTCCCACGACTTTGACCAATACGTTTCCTCTTTATGAGCCATGGCGCATCCTTTCACGTATGCCCAGCCAAACAACGCAATGCGTACGGCAAAAGGATACCCGTTTGCGGGCAAAGCAAAAGGTCGCATCTGCAATGATTCATACTGCTTGCCATTAGCTGAATCAAAGAGGGGCGTTTTTTACTGTCGAGGATCGCAGCAGAGGGGACCCCGGGGACCCCTCAGAGGCCGGCCGGTCGGCGACCCTCGGGACTCCCCTTCGGCTCACGCTCCGCCCTTACGGCGCGGCCGCTGCGGAACTCGGCTGCTACGCAGCCTCAGACAGTCCTCGCAAAAGCGCCGCGCCGACGGGCGGAGCAGCCTCAGCAGGAGTCCCGAGGGTCGCCGACCGGCCGGCCTCTGAGGGGTCCCCGGGGTCCCTTCTGCTGCAACCCTACATTGCCTGCCTGCTAGTTACTTGCGTCTCACCACCGTAACATCAAAGCGCAGGGTGCGGCCGTACAGCTCGAAGGTGAAGTAGTGCGCACCGTAGCCCCACTGATGCGTGTACGACTGGTCGCTCTCAAACCAGAGGTCAAGGTCAAGCTTGTCCGAGCTGTCGTTGGCATTCACAAAGAGCTCGGCAGGATAGCCATCACGCGTTGTGCTGCTGTACACGTAGGTCTTTGTCGTTCCGTCCTTATAGCGGATTTCCAGCTCGTCACCTAGGGTCATCCATGTCATGTAGCGATCCCAGGTAACCCATTGCCCCTGGTAATAGTCTGACCATTCATAGGAGTCCACGCCCTTGACAAGCGTAGCGCCACTAGGCCTGCTGTACGACATGCCCCGTATGGGATCAGGCTGAATCTCGGCTGACACCGAGGTGCTTGTCCCTAGGTACTTCACCTTGATGGTGGAGTTGCTTGGGTTCACGCTAAAGTCAACGCCGTCATCGTCGTTGTTGCCAAAGGCCCAGACCTTCAGCGTGTCGTAGGGGTCGGTCTCGTTCACAAGCGTTGCGTCACCAAACTCGACGACGACCTTGAAAGCCTTTGTGCCCTTGTTGGTGTTCACCACCAGCCTGTCGCCATTTTTGAGGAAGTTCCGCTCTAGGTAATAGCCGCCATCCTTCTCGTAGAAGTCAATGCCCTCATGTAGCGAAATGGCCTGCGTGGGTGTAAACACAAGCGAGGTTATCTTTAGATAGCCTTTGGGGGTTGCCTTTCCTAGACGGCCATCGTTGTCAGCCCAAACCGGTAAGCTGCCCCCCACGGCAACCTCGGCATTGCGCACCACAAAGCCACTTGAGTTGGTATAGTGCGTCCAACCCTCCACCGAGTATCCTGGCTTGACACCCCGATACGTTTTGTAGATGTACTCAATCCAGTAGCGCTGCACGCCGTGGCCATACTTGCTAGAGACCAGCCAGCCATTGCTGCTAGGCAGCTTGCCATCGTTGTCAGCAAGAATGATGCTGCTGCCAAAGGGCTGCGTGCCTCGCAGCACATAACCCTGTCCGCCTATGCCAAACAGGTCGCCGTAACCATCGACGGTAAAGAAGCCCGAGACGGCGGCGCGGCTCTGGGCGTCAACCCAGTAACGCTGCATCGAACCGTTGTCGTAGGCTTTGGTGACCACCCAACCGCTCTCGTTGCCGCTTAGGTCGTTGCCAATGAGCCTGCCGTCGTTGTTTGCCACGTACACACGGCCCCAGCCGCTATCCCACTTGCCGCGCAGGATACGCCCGTCAGAAAGCGCCCAGGCGTAATAGCCCGAGTTCTCTTTGGTTGGATCAACGAGCCTTGATACGGCAGCTGCATGAGGCGAACCGTGCGCCGTGTCACCCATCCAGTAACGCTGTACGCCTTGTCCAAACCCAGAGGTTACGTACCAGCCCGAACGAAGCTTTCCGTCGTTGTCTGCCGACCATTTTCTGCCGTCAAACGTGAAGTCACCACGTCGAACATAGCCTTGACCGCCCGTACCAAACAAATCGCCGTAGCCCTCGACGGTAAAGAAGCCCGAAACGGCGGCGCGGGTCTCGACGTCAACCCAGTAGCGCTGCATCGTACCGCGGTCGTAGGCCTTCGAGACCACCCATCCACTCTGATTGCCACTTAGGTCAGAACCGATGAGCCTGCCGTCATTGTTTGCCACGTACACACGGCCCCAGCCGCTATCCCACTTGCCGCGCAGGATACGTCCGTCGGAGAGCGCCCAGGCGTAGTATCCGGCTCCGTTCTGCGGACCAACCAACATGTTGGCAGCAACGCTACCGTCGTCGTTCCACACCCAATAGCGCTCAAGTGAACCCGAGCGCGCGTCGACCACCCAGTGTCCCTGACGATCGGCAGCGGCATTTAGGGCCTGTTGCTCCAAAAGCTCTTGTGACTCCTGAGCTGGTTGAGGCTCCTGCTGCAGCTCTTGCGGCATCGGTTCTTGCACGGTCTCCGATGCCGTGACTACCTCTTGATCCGTCGTGGCATCGTCTTCTGTCGCACCGTCATCAACGGCGTCGTCAGAGGACGTTTCTTGCGTACCCACCTCAGCTATAGTCGCGGAAGCATCTATAGCTGACGATGCTGACGTCTCGTTCTCTGCAGGCAGTGTGTCTGTTGTGGTTTCATCAGACGTCGCCACTTCGGTGGGCAATAAGCCCGTTGTGTCAACAGAATCGTCTGTCATCTGCTCCTCTACTGGCTCTTGTGCAAGAGCGTAGGTTGCAGGCACAAAGGCCGTGGATGCAGCCAGAGCCGCTGTCACACAGGCGCAAGAAACCCATGCAGGCAGGGACTGCCTGACGTAATTGCCGCGTACTTTCATAGGACCTCCAACGAACAACAAAATGGGGCGCCATTAGCCCCGTGAAGCATGTCCGACATGCATAGTTGCCTCTTTTGCATAAGTATACGTTTTTGTTCGTTGGTCACTTCGGCTTATATGTACATTTTCGGCAACAAAAGGGCGGCGCGAAAGAGGTCTTGACCGAAAGCCCAGGGAGAGCTCCCAGCATTAAAAAAGCGCCCGTGCTGCACCAAGCACGGGCGCCCCAGAAGGAAGGAGGCAGGTTATTTGCGCGGTGATCGCCTAGTGATTAGTACCAGCGGCCGTCGTCCAAGCCCTGCCAGTGGCTGGAGACACCCTCCTTGCCATAGACGCCGTAGGTGCTGCTCTCCTCGCAGCGCACAATCTGGACAAAGTTGCCGTTGGGGTCGTAGGTGTAGAACACCCAACCACTGCCAGCCGGTGCCTTGGCGGCATAGACGTAGTTCCAGTTGTAGGTCCAGAAGGTGGCCCACCAGCGGCCAGAGTCACCGCGATGCCACTCGGCGTAGACGGGCTGACCCCAGTCGTCGCCAACGACAACCTTCTCGCCCTCGTAGTGGGCATTGGGCGCGGTCTCGGCCCAGGGGACGTCGTAGGGGGTGATGCCATAGGCGACTGCGGGAGCTGCCATAGCCACGGGGCCAGCAAGTGCGGCGGCAATGGCGAGGGAGGCGGCGAGGGTCTTGGCGGTGATGTTGGTGTTCTTCATGGTGATCATTTCCTTTCAATCCCTGTTGTGTGGGAGGCGGTTTCGTTTGTCGCCTTTAATACGTAGGCCCACAGGTTTTGTCTCACTGATCACCAAAGTTTTTTGACCCACAAAATGAAAGGACCCCCATCGCTGGGGGTCTCACTTACTTCTGGCGGAGGAGGAGGGATTCGAACCCTCGTTACCCCGAAAGGTAAAACGGTTTTCGAGACCGCCGCATTCAACCACTCTGCCACCCCTCCGTATGGGTGACGCGGCGCCCAGCTTTGGACGCCGCGGAAAGATCTGGCGGAGAGTCTGGGATTTGAACCCAGGATACGCTTTCGGCGTATACACGATTTCCAATCGTGCTCCTTCGGCCACTCGGACAACTCTCCGTGAAATCGCATACGCCAGTATACAGGACTTGCCAAGAATTTGCACCACAAATCTGCGCTACCATACTAGTTGCGCAAACAGAGGGGGAATCCGTGCCATTCGATTTCTTTTCCAGTCAAAGCCCTACGCTCTCGGCGATACCTATGCCGGTGTGGCTTGACCTAGCAGCCGTGGTGGTGGGCTCGTTCTCGGGCCTGCTTTACGCACGTGAGCGCCATCTTGACCTAGTGGGCTACGTTGGCCTGGCCATTCTCTGCGGGCTTGGGGGCGGACTCATCCGCGACACCATCATGCAGGTAGGTGACGTGTACATGCTCAACTCGCAGGCACCCATCCTGCTCTCTATTGCTACGGCCGTTGTGGGCTTTCTATTCCCTGCCTCGATTACGGCACACCCGCACCTAATGGAGTGGGTCGACATTCTATCGGTAGGACTCTTTGCGGCGGCTGGATCCGACAAGGCGCTGCTCTACCGGCTTAACCCCACGGCTATCATCCTCATGGGAACAATCACGGGTGTGGGCGGTGGCATGCTCCGCGACATCTTTTTGGGCGAAGTCCCCCACATTTTTAGGCGAAGCAACTGGTATGCGCTGTGCGCCATTGCGGGGTCTGCTGCGTACTACCTGTGTGCCGCGGTACTAGTTCTAGACAAGGCTATCGCTGCGGTGGCATGCGTGGGAACAACGCTGCTGCTCAGGCGCGTGAGCCTGCGCTATGACATCTATTCTCCTGCAGACGTCGATCTTGGCCCTGCCGTTAAGCGTACCGCCCAAACTGTTGCCACGGCCGCACGCGAGGTCACCAACAACGAGATGGACCACGTACGACAGCAGCGCCGGCTTTTACATAAGCGTCGCAAGCATAAACGCCGTCGATAAGCCAAAGCTTCTTGCTAACCAGAATGGGCCTGTGCTGCAGCGCGTTCTTAACGCGTGCAACAAGGGGCGGTCCCCCGATTTACGCGAATCGAGGGACCGCCCC
>JAFWLX010000205.1 GCA_017510875.1 Atopobiaceae bacterium
ATGGCAACAGCAGACTACTCTAAGCACAAGGACCGCGATCCGCGCCAAACGGTTGAGGCCATCAAGGCCAAACTTGCCTCGATGGGGCTTGAGACCAAAATGGTGTGGACCTCGCACCAGTTTGACGGAACATGGTCGTGTCGTGTGTCCATCAAAGGCACCAGCTTTGGCACCAACGGCAAGGGGACCAGCGAAGACTATGCAATGGCCAGCGGATACGCCGAGCTCATGGAGCGCGTGCAGAACAAGGCCGCCGGTCATCGCACGCACATAGAGAACACCTTTGCCGCTCATGGCTTCTATGACTTCCCTGACGAGCGCATGGTGGAAGCTGCTCAGCTGGTCGCTCGTCACGACCCCGTGATAGAGGGTTGGCTTAAGGGTTGGGGCTGCACAACTGATGAGCAGAAGCTGCAGCTGGTCAGGGATTTCTCGCGTGCTTGGTACCGTCGCGACGACGACATGGTGGTCGAGGTGCCCTTTGCCGACCTACGGTCGGGGCAGATAAGGTGGCTTCCTCCCGCGCTTTATCGGCATATCTACAGCTCAAATGGCATGTCCGCCGGCAACACCCTCGAGGAGTGCCTCGTTCAGGGGTTCTCCGAGGTCTTTGAGCGTTACGTGCGGCTTAAGGTCTTGAACGGCGAGGTCGTGATGCCGCGCATTCCTCGCGAGGAGCTGCGTGCTTGGAGTGTGGGAGACCTCATCGATCGCATCGAAGCGGGCGGCAAGTATCGCGTCACGGTGTTTGACGGGTCGTTGGGCAAAGGATATCCCGTGGTGCTGACCGTCATTGCAGATCTTACGCGCGGTACCTTTGGCGTCAACTGCGGCGCGCACCCCTCAATGGCGGTTGCGGTGGAGCGCACCCTTACCGAGGCCTTCCAAGGGCGCACCGTGGAGCGTTTTACGGGCATCAATCGCCTTGGCTCCCGCGAGGAGTCAAGCCATGGCGAGAATCGTCATGGCGTGTTGGTCAATGGCATTGGCGTCTATCCCACAAGCCTCTTTGTGGGCAATGCAGGATGGGAGTACGCGCCTTGGGAGGCCGACGAGGGCTGCTCTAACACCCAGTTGCTGCGGCGCATGCTGGCAACGCTTGAGCAGGAGGGCTTTTCTCCCTTGGTGCGCGATTCTTCTCACCTAGGTTTTCCGGCGTGTCAGATCATAGTGCCGGGCATGAGCGAGACCGAGTACGTTACCCCTGACGCCTGCGAGCGCAACCGCATGAGGCAGGCCTTCTCGGCAGCGCTTAAAAGCTATCCCATCCTAAGCGCCCGGCAGCAAGAGGCCTTCCAGTGTGTCGAGGAAAAAGATGGCAGGCCCATTGTCACAAAGCATGATCGGCCGTTTAGGGGCATTCGCATGCAGCTGCCCTACCTCTGGGGAGCCTATCATCTGGCGCGTGGGGAATTTGAGGCAGCCAGACGCAAGTTCATGTCGCTCTCAAAGAGCATGGAAAAGCCTGCGTCGCTCTTCTGGCAGGCCATGGCCGACTATGCACATTGGAGGGAGTTGGGCAACGGCCGCAGCGAGGCGCTCGAGCTGGTGAACACGCTGTATCCTCCCGCAATATACCGGCGCGTGGAGCTTGAGGCTGTAGAGAACATCCAGCAGCTTAAGGCAAGGTACCCCCAGATGAGCTGCTACAACTGCGCCAACTGCGCGATGGCCAAAGATGGCAAATGCCTGGGTGCCGCCGACGCAGCCGCCTACGCCAAGATTGATGCGGCCTTTGCGTGCTCGCAGGTGTCGCAGGAAAACACGCTCAGGCGCTTACAAGACTTGATGTGACTGAACGGGCGCTGTAGCGGAAGGGCCCCCGGGGGACACAGCCCCACAGACCGGCCGGCAAGCCTCGTGGCTCCGCTTCGGCTAAGCGCTCCGCCCTTACGGCGCGGCAGCTGCGGAACTCGGCTGCTGCGCGTTTTGCACGAGCCCTTCGGGCCGTAACATGCCACTGGCATGTTACGCTCGCTAAGCGCCGCGCCGACGGGCGGAGCAGCCTCAGAAGGAGTTCTGAGGCATCTCTCCCAGACGGATGTGAGCGGTGACCCAGAGCGTGATTCTTACTTCCCGAAGGGTGCATCACGCTACACGCTGAGCATGAACTCAAACGCACGCATGCGTGCGTCTAGGTGCACCGCACACCACGAGTGGGCAAGTGAGACCAGAAGCGCTGCCGTCTGAGCATCTATCGCTGCGGAAAGCAGCTCGTCAAAGGTCATGGAAATCAGGGCGCGCAGCCAGGCAATCTCTGTGACGCTCAGCTCTGTGGCACCCTCAAGGTTTCTGGCGCAGCTGGCACACAGAAGGCCTCCGGCCATGGCCGAAAACGATGACAATGCCTGGTCTCCGCAGGCAATGCAACAGGACAGCTCTGGACGCCAGCCGGCATGCGAGAGGACCTTGAACGCATAGGCAGCCACTACCACATCAAGGTGCGCCTGATCTGATGCCTGCTCGCAGGCCAACATAGCTCGCGTGGCTATTGCGTACAGGTAGGAGTCATACACATCCTCAAAGCAGGTGAGCCGGGCCACCTCGGCTACGGCGGAGGCGGCTGACACGCGGCTGAGGTCCCCGAGCAGGCCGTTGTGCGCGCTCACCAGCGATGCCTCAGAGACGATATCAAGCGAGCGGCCCTTGGCAAGCAGAAAGTCGGTCTCGCAAAAGAGCTCTACGCGCGAGGCCAAGCGACCTCCGGGTTTGCGGGCACCCTTGGCAACCGCGCGCATCTGCGCACCATCCTCGGCCAAGAGCGTAAGAATCAGGTCTTGTTCGGCCAGCTTGGTACGACCAAGCACCATGGCCTTTATGCGTTGGGTCCGTCTGCCTCCGGCCATGGGGTTGGCTAGCTCTCTGCCTGGTAGCCAAGGCGCCTGATGACGCTGGCATCGCGGCGCCATTGCGGCTGCACACGCACGGAGAGGTCCAGAAACACGCTCTTGGCCCCCAGCAGACGCTCGATGTCAGGGCGCGCCTCGGTACCTATGCGCTTGATCATACGGCCACCCTTGCCAATGACCATGCCCTTCTGGCTCTCGCGTTCCACGAGTATCGTGGCCACCACCGACGCATGGTTGCCCTTGCTCCAGGCAATGTCGTCGCAGAGCACGCCCACCGAGTGCGGGATCTCTTGCCGCATGTGATAGAGCACCTTCTCGCGAATGAACTCGCTTACCAGCTCCTCGGGAGTAGCGTCAATGTCCATGTCGTCAGGGAACCACTTTGGGCCCTCGGGAAGATGCTGCGACACAAGGTTGACAAAGGCATCGACGTTGAAGCCCTCGGTGGCAGACACCACCAGCTCGTCATCAAAGCTTGCAAGCTCGCGTGCAGCCGCAAGCTGGGACTGTACCTGCTCGGGACTCGCCAGGTCAGCCTTGGTCACAAGCAAGATCTTGTAAGGTGCAGGCGACGCCTTGACCTGGTTGGCCACCCACTGGTCTCCCCTGCCCACAGGCCTTGTGGCATCGATGAGCATAGCCACCACGTCAACATCACCCAGCTCGCCCAAGGCCACGCGGTTGAGCTCTTTGCCTAAGGCATCCTTTGGCTTGTGCAAGCCCGGCGTGTCAACGATGACAAGCTGCGAGTTTGGCGTGTTGACAACGGCGCGCAGACGACGCCGCGTGGTTTGGGCCACAGGGCTTGTGATGGCAAGCTTCTCGCCCATGCATGCATTGAGCAGCGTTGACTTTCCCACACTGGGACGTCCCACCAGGGCTACAAACCCACTTCTAAACACGTCTTGACTGTCTTGCGTCTCCAAGCCTGCAACCACCTTTCAACTTTGCAGAGGGGTTTTGCGTTATATGTTCCAGCCTGCAAGAATGAGCAGCGCACGTCCATACACGATAAGTGCCACAAGGGCAGCAATAAAGCAGATGGTCCATGACGCAGCTGCTGCGATGTCCTTTGCGCGGCCCGCCAGCGGGTGAAACTCGGGAGAGACAAGGTCAACCACGGTCTCGATGGCGGTATTAAGCAGCTCGGCTGCCAGCACCGTGCCGCAACAGATAAGCACGCAGGCCCAACTGAGCGCGTCAATGCGCAACGCGAGTCCCATGACCACGGCAAAAGCGGCACCACACAGCATAACCTTGATGTTCCGCTCGGTTTCAAAGGCAATCCTAAAGCCCTGGAGGGCAATGAGAAAGCTCCGTTTGAACGAGGGGTGGTTGCCGCTGTTGCCGGGAATCATACGTCATCGTCCCCCTTGTGACGGGTAAGACGTACCTCGCGCAGGCTTGCATCTGTGTGGAGCATGCCCAACAGCTCGTCCTCGCGTGCCTCCATGACCTCTGCCTCGCTGTCCTCAAGGTGGTCATAGCCCAAAAGGTGAAGCAGGCCGTGCACAAACAGCAGGCGGCACTCATCGGCAGCAGTGGTACCAAAGCCCGCCGCCTGACGCGTGATGTAGGCTGGTGCCAGCACAATGTCGCCCAGCTCGCAGGGCTCGTCTGGGGCCAGGTCTGGATCGTCTGGGCGCTCGCACTCAAGCGAGAGCACGTCAGTGGGGCCGTTCTTTTCGCGCCACTGTGCGTTCAGCTGGGCGATCTCGTCATCGCTCACCACAGAAACCGAGACATAGCAGGGCCGCGTGACGCCCTCCTCAGAGAGCACCACGTCGCAGATATCTACCATCTCGTCAGGCGTAAGCAGGCTCTGCACGCCCTTGCGGATGTCGATGTCAAGGTTGCTGAGCACGTCTACTTCCTCTCCTCGCCCTTCTCGCTTGCCTCGTAGGCATCCACGATGCGCGCGACAAGGGTGTGGCGCACGATGTCATTGCGGTTGAGGTCCACAAATGCTATGTCGTCCAAGCCCTCCAGCACACGACGGGCCACGTCCAGGCCATTGGTGCCCAGCAGGTCGCGCTGCGTGACATCGCCGGTCACCACAAACTTTGACGAGAACCCCAGACGCGTGAGGAACATCTTCATCTGGTCGGGCGTGGTGTTTTGCGCCTCGTCAAGAATGACAAAGGCGTTGTTCATGGTGCGTCCGCGCATGAACGCCAAGGGTGCGATCTCGATTATGCCCTGCTCGATAAGGGCGTTACCGCGCTCCATGTCAGTCATGTCAAAGAGTGCGTCGTACAGGGGCCTGATGTAGGGATCAAGCTTCTCCTGAAGCGTGCCGGGAAGATACCCCAAAGACTCCCCTGCCTCGATCACGGGACGCACCAGCACAATGCGTGCCACCTCACGGCGCTTGAGGGCCGCCACCGCCATGGCCATGGCAAGGTAGGTTTTGCCCGTACCTGCCGGTCCTATTCCAAAGGTGATGGTATTGCGCCGTATGGCCTCGATGTAGCGCCTTTGTCCGGCCGTCTTAGGCCGTAAGGCCCGCCCGCGATACGTAAGCAGGATGTCATCGCTAGAGGGAGGCAGCTCGCCCGCACCGTGCGTAACCTGCTCTATAACCAAGTCCACGTCGGCCTCGGTGGGAACTTGGCCCGTCTCGACCATCGAGATGAGCCGAGAGAACACCGTGGTGACCATGTTGACCACATCGGCGGGACCGGTAAGCGATATGACGTTGCCTCGCACGGTAATCATGGCGTCAAACGCTCGCTCAATACGCCTGAGAAGCGCATCGGTAGGCCCCATGACCGAGGTTGGGTCCACGTTGTCGGGAATCGTCAGTCTGACGTGGGTTGGATTCATGGGCCTCCCGTGGTGTGTCTGCGCGTGCAGATGCACGTCTGTCTTATAAATGATGATAGTCTATGTACGCCCATCAAGCGTAGTGTCACTCAGCATACGGGCTATTTGCACCTCGATAAGTGAGTTTTGAGCGCAGCTGTCGTCCACAAGCACATCAAAAAGGCCACCGCTCACCGCTCGTCCCCTGTCCTGCACCACCACCAGCTCGCGCTTTCCCACAAGCTTTTCTGCCTCGTACGCGCGCATCTCTTGCGCCAGCTCAAGTGCCTGGGCACTTCTTGCGGCTATGGTTGTGGGGGCAATCTGGTCGGTGCGCGCCGCCGCGGGGGTTCCGGGACGTCGGGAGTACCTAAAGACATGCATGCGCGAGAACGACATGCTCTTGCAGAAGGCAAGCGACTCTTCAAAGTCTTGGTCTGTCTCGCCGGGAAAGCCCACTATGAGGTCGGTACCAAGTGATATGTTGGGCATCTTTTGGCGGGCACGGTCTGCCATATGCGCAAAGAGGCTGGTGTTGTACACGCGCCCCATCTGGTGCAGCGTCCTGTCGCAGCCGGACTGCAGGCACACGTGCAAGAAGCGTGCCACGCGGCTGTCCGCCGAGGCCATGACATCCAAAAGCTCATCGGTCACATCGGGTGGCTCTATGGACGAGAGGCGCACGCGGCCAACGTCCGTCTGGGTAAGGATTTCGTCAATAAGGCCTGGCAGGGCAAGCTCTGTGCCATCTGGACGGTGTGCACGGTAGTTGCCCAGGTTGATGCCGGTAAGCACAATCTCTTGCGCGCCACGCTGCTGGGCCGCGCGCACCTCGCGCAACACCTGCTCGAGCTCGACGGAACGCGAGTGACCTCGTGCCTTCCACACAATGCAGAACGTGCAGTGGTTGTCACAGCCGTCCTGAATCTTGATGCCAGGTCTTGTGCGACCCGTTGGCGTGGCAAAGGCATGGTTGTGCGGCAAGGCTTCAGCCGGTTTGGCATCTTGCCCGGTCTCCGGCACGTCTGCACCCAGAAGCTCTAGCGCTCGGCTGGCAACCTGGGCCTTGTTGGGCTCGACCACCACATTGCTGCCCAAAGCCTTTAGCTCTGGAGCAAACAGGCTGGCCACACAACCCGTTGCCACAACCCATGGGTGTTGTGGCAGGTTTGCCGCGTGTCGTATGGCCTTGCGCGTCTTTGCCTGCGCCTCGCCGGTCACAGCACAGGTATTGACAATCACCACGGCCGCCTCGCGCTGAGTACCCAGTACGCACCCTGCCTGCTCGAGCGCAAGCGCCATCATATCCAGCTCTACGCGGTTTACCCTGCAGCCAAGGTTGACCAGTGCCACGCGGCTTTGTGCGGAAACACTACCCACGCTTGCGCACCCGGCGCTGTTTGCGCAGCTTGGTGAGGGTTGCCCTCTCGGCATCGCTTAGGTCGTCGGGCACCGCTACGCTTACCACCGCAATCACGCTGCCTCGCGCAGAGCTTCCCATGCGGGGCATGCCAAAGCCCTCCACGCGCACCTGTTGGCCATACTGGCAACCTGCGGGTATCTCTATCTCTACCTTCTCGTCTGCCATGATGCCATCGATGGTTGTCTTGGTTCCCAGCAAGGCATCGAAGGCGTCAATGTCCACACGACAGAAGAGGTCGTCGCCCTGGCGCTCATACAGATCGTGGGGCCTAATGTCGATGCGAGCCACCAGGTCTCCTGACGTATCGCCGCGCACGCCAGCCTCGCCCTTGCCCGCAACACGCACGGTCTGTCCGGAGTGGATACCTGCGGGTATCTCGACCTCAACGGTCTCGCGCTCGGGCGCCCTGCCCTGTCCGCCGCAGGTCTCGCACGGCTTGTCAACCACCTTGCCCACCCCACCGCAGTCGGGACAGGTGCTTTGGGACTGCATCTGCCCAAAGATGGTGCGCTGAACCTCGATCACACGGCCCGTGCCGCCACAGCGCGTGCACGTGGTCTCTGTGCCGCCCTCGGCCACGCCCGTGCCACGGCAGTCATCACAGGGAGCCAAGCGGTCATACGAGACGGTCTTCTTGCATCCTGCGGCCGCCTCCTCAAGGCTAATCTGCAGGGATATGCCCATATCACGGCCACGAGTACGCTGTTGGGTGGCACTTGCACCACGGCCGCCGCCAAAGAACGAGTCAAAGATGTCGCTAAAGCCGCCACCAAAGATGTCGGACATGTCAACGTAGTCGCCACCAAAGCCATAGGGGCCGTTGGGATCGCCGTAGCGGTCGTAGTTTGCGCGCTTGCGCTCGTCCGAGAGCACCGAGTATGCCTCGTTGACCTCTTTGAACTGCTCCTCGGCAGCAGCACTGTTGTTCACATCAGGATGGAGCTTGCGGGCCTTCCTCAAAAACGCCCGCTTTATGGTGCGTGCATCAGCATCCCTGTCTACGCCAAGCACCTCGTAGTAATCCTTTGATGGTTCCAATCTCTACGACCTCCGTACAACGTCAACGCAACAAGCACCCGCGCGCTACCAGCGCCGGGTAAAGAGGAACAGAATAAAGAACAGGGGCAACATAAGCGTCAGCATGGGACCAAGAAGCGGTCCCACCACCGCAAAGAGAACCACGAGGATGATGCTGCGCACAAAGCCGTTGCCCACTGCGGCAAGAGCGTTGCGGATCCAGCGCGGATTGGCGCTCATGCCCTCGCGCACCACCTGGGCAAAGCCAAAGGCCACAAGCAGAATACCAAGCAGGGTGCCAAAGCCCATGCCCTCGCCCTGGAACAGACCCATGGCTATGAAGGGCAGCGCAAAGCCAACAATGCCCAGACCAGTTGCCTGTTGTGCACTCACGCGCTCGGAGGGCAGCATGACCTTGCAGATAAAGTCACCGGCTGACTCGCCGTTGGTGCCGGCATTGCCCATGCCTTCCACGCGTATGGTGTCTCCATCATGCGTACCGGCGGGAATGTTGATGACCACCTCGCTTGCCGTGAGCACGCGACCCGAACCGCCGCAATTGGCGCAGGGGTCCTCGACCACGCGACCGGTGCCCTCGCACTCGGGGCAGGTGACCTCTATCGTGCCAAAGCCAAAGAGCGTGGAGAGGTCAATGCTCATGTGGCCCGTTCCGCCGCACGTGGGGCAGGTGATGGGATGGGTGTGCTCAACCGAGCCGTGCCCATGGCACACATCGCAGGTGGCGTAGCGCTGGAACGACACACCGCGCTTTGTGCCCTTTTCCGCCGTCTCGTCATCAAGGGTGATCTCGAAGACAATGTCGGCGCCCGCCTTGGGATTATACGAGCGCGAAGGAACAGACGAGGTTGTGGTGCGACTTGAGCTGTATGCGCCACCAAAGGGGAAGCCCCAGCCAAAGGGGTCGTCCGTGTAGTAGCCGCCAGCAGTGCCTGCCGGGTTGGCGTACCCGCCGGGAACGCCGCCAAAAGGCGAACCCGAACGCATGGCGTCGTAACGGCGGCGCTTGTCATCGTCCGAGAGAACAGCGTATGCCTCCGAGACCTCCTTGAAGCGCTCCTCGGCATCAGGCTCTTTGTTCACGTCAGGATGAAGTACACGCGCCTTCTTCTGAAAGGCCTTGCGAATCTCCTCGGTGGTAGCGTCCCTCTCGACGCCTAGGACAGCGTAGTAGTCCTTCTCGTTCATTGCGGCCATAGGCTATTGCTCTCATTTCAAGGACAGGGGCGCTTGCCCCGTGGTCAATTGCGTGCAGACATACGGGCCTGATTTTACCCATCCTTATGGGGATTCAACCGCCAATCTGACCAAGTTCACGTTTCGCGCGCTTGTAACCGAACGAGGCCCCTTCTGTTA
>JAFWLX010000206.1 GCA_017510875.1 Atopobiaceae bacterium
ACCACACTCGAAACGAAGATGTTTTGTGGCTGCAAGCTCAGCCACGACGATGAGCCCAACGCCAACGTCTGCCCCATCTGCCTCGGCATGCCGGGTGCGCTGCCGGTGCCCAACGAGAAGGCCATCGAGTCCATCGTGATGGCGGGCATCGCCACCAACTGCGAGGTCATGCGACGCTCGATGTTCTATCGCAAGCACTACTTCTATCCCGACATGGCAAAGAACTTCCAGACCACGCAGGGGCCGGTCGCCTTTGTGATGCACGGCCATCTTGACCTTGAGGTTTCGGGAGACGGCGCACGTGAGAGGCCGGAGGGCACCATTGAGAAGGCCCCTGATGGCAGTTATGTGGCTCCCATCCGCATCCTGCGCATCCATATGGAGGAAGACGCCGCCAAGATGAACCACCTTGGAGGTGCCGAGGGACGCATTGGCGGAGCGACGGAGAGCCTCATCGACTACAACCGCTGCGGCACGCCGCTGATAGAGCTTGTGACCGAGCCTGACCTGCGGACTCCTGAGGAAGCGCGCCTCTTTATGGAAAAACTGAGGCAGATCTTCCTGACGCTGGGAATCTCCGACTGCTCGCTCGAGCATGGCTCGATGCGCTGCGACGGCAATGTGAGCCTGCGGAGGCGTGGCACGCAGGAGCTGGGCACCAAGAGCGAGCTGAAGAACCTCAACTCGTTCAAGAGCCTGCATGATGCGCTTGCTTACGAGATATGCCGCCAGGCCGAGGTACTCGAGTCGGGCGGCACCATTCTGCAAGAGACGCGGCACTGGGAGCCCAGTCGAAAGAGGACGGTGGTCATGCGGGTCAAGGAGACGGCAGACGACTACCGCATGTATCCTGACCCTGACCTGGTTCCCTTCGACCTTTCGGACCAGTTTGTCGCGCGGTGTCGTGCCCGGGTGCCCGAGCTGCCCGATGCGAAGCGCAGCCGCTATGTGAGCGTTTGGGGCCTGAAGCCTTACGATGCCGCGCGGATAGCCGGAGAGCCTGCCATGGCCTCGCTCTTTGAGGCTGCGGTGCAGGCGGTGGGCACGTCTGAGGTGCCGATGGTTGCCAACGTGGTGGTGAACCTTGTGTTTGGCCGCGAGGACCTGATGCCTCGGCAGGTTGCGGGTCTTGCACGCCTGTTGGCTGGCGACGCCATCACCTTTGCCCAGGCACGCGAGCTGGTAGAGCTGGTGGCGGGCACCGACCGCGACCCAGAGAAGACCGCCGATGAACGAGGGCTACGCCAGTCTACTGACGTGCAGGCCCTTGCAGACATCGTGGAAACCGTATTGCAGACGTGCGATGACCAGGTGCGGCAGTACCGTGCGGGGAACAAGAAGGTCGTCGGCTTTCTGGTGGGGCAGTGTATGAAGGCCTCGCGCGGAAACGGCAATCCAAAGCTGTTCCATCAGCTGCTGACCCAACGTCTCGAGTCATAGGGGGCAAGATGCGCTTTTGGCTGGCACGCCTGGTGCATGCGACATGGGGACTCCCGCAGACGGTGCTGGGCGCCGGGGTGAAGGCGATGGCAGGTCAGGACTGTCTCAGCTATACCTTTCGCAGTGCCCTCGTTACCGAGTGGCGGCTCCGGCGCGGCCTTTCGTTGGGTCCGTTCATCTTTGTGCCGCGCGGCTGCCCACGCCGCCTGGTGGTTCATGAGTACGGCCACACCGTGCAGGCTTTGATCCTGGGGCCTCTGTACTTGCCGGTCATCGTGCTGCCATCGCTAACCTGGGCAGGAGTTCCCGCGCTCGAACGCGCAAGGCGCCGCAGGGGTATCTCGTACTACACGTTCTATACCGAGCACTGGGCCAACGTGCTTGCCGAGCGCGTGTGCCATGAGCCTTCGATGCGATAGCGAGTTGCGGGCCGCGATGGGCAACGTTCCTAGTGGAAGCCCTTTGAAAGGATGACGAACACCTCGCGGCACCATTGCTGCAGGGCGCTGCTGCTGGGAACGGGTGACGGAACGCCGATGGCGTCAATGCCCCGGTGCCGTGCTATTGCCAGCGCCCGATAGAGGTGGTAGTCACTCGTCACGATGCAGAACTGACGTTTTGAGAGGCCCGCCTTTGCGAGGGCCTCGGTTGCGTAGGCAATGTTTTGCGAGGTGTTTATGGCGTTTGGCTCCACAAGGATGTTCTCCTCGGGCACTCCCTCTTGCTCGATGAGCCATTGACGCATGACCTCGGCCTCGGTGGTGGTTCCCGTGAGGTCGGGACCGCCAGTTACCAGAATCACGCGCGAGGGTGCTTCGCGCCACAGGGCTGCTGCCACCTCAAGACGCTTTTGCAGTGTCGGGGTGGGCTCACCGTTCTTTACGAGTCCGCCCAGCACCACCAGCACGGCATCACGGCGCGGATCAGTGGGTTTCTCGTAGGCGCTTTCGAGCCTGCGGAACCACCAACCCATGTAGGCGCAGAGCGCAAACGTGAATGAGGAGATGGCCACACACGCCCACCACGTGCCCGTAAACTTCTCGAAGGACCTCGATCCCGCGAGGGAGGCAGGGGCCAGCGATGCGAGCGCTATGGGAATCATGCCCATGGTGGGCCCACTCATCAAAAGACAGCGAACGTTGAGGCCCACGATTACGATGCAGGCAAGCGTAAGCAGGAGCCAAGGTACCAGCGAGAGGGTGGACGCCGAGATGGCCAGCAGGTAGACGTCAATGATGCTGGTCACCGCGAGGGTGGCAAGCACCGCGAGCCTCAGCCTGTCCTCATTGGCCTGAAGCGTGCCAGTATCTACTGTTTCCTCACTCATGCGGAAAGGCCTCAAATCTTCAGCGCAGAGAGCTCTCGACGGCTGACGAGGTTCTTCGCGTTCCTAGAAACAATACTCTGCATTATATGACCAAGCATAACAAGTCTACTCATTATCTCGAACATATGCCGCACATGTAAACTACTTGCCGAAAGCTGTGTATTTCGCGTTTTGCGATGGTATATGGTTGTTACGTTAGCGTTCCTACGGCGCGTTGCACCGGCTCGGCGTGGGAAATAAGCAGTTTAGCAACTGTCCCATAAGAAAGGGGAAGACAATGGCAATCTTCAGCAGGATCGCGGACATTCTGAAGGCCAACATCAACGACATGATTGACAAGGCGGAAGACCCCGTCAAGATGGTGAAGCAGCTCATCATCGAGATGGAGCAGCAGGTTGACGAAGCGACGCAGGCTCTGGGCCAGGCCATGGGCTCCCAGAAGGTTGCCGCCAAGGAGCTCGCTGACGCCGAAGCCAAGGTCG
>JAFWLX010000207.1 GCA_017510875.1 Atopobiaceae bacterium
GCAAAACAGCCTCAGAAGGAGCCCGGAGGTACCCATCCGGGCCCGTCCGTGGCCTGGGGCAAGTGAGTCGCCCTCCTATTTTCGTCTGCCGCTTCTGCCACAATTCCAAACAATTGTTCGGTATAATCAATGCGACGGGAGGAAGCATGGACACATCGCGGGCAATACTTCATGTAGACATGAACTGCTTCTATGCCTCGGTCGAGATGGCCGAGCGCCCCGAGCTGCGCGGACTGCCGGTCATTGTGGGCGGAGACGAAGAAAACCGCCATGGCATCGTGCTTACGGCAAGCTACCCAGCCAAGCGGCGCGGCGTCAAGACAGGCTCGGCGCTGTGGGAGGCGCGCAAGGCATGTCCCGATGCCATCATCGTGCCGCCGCGCTATGGGCTGTACATGCGCTACTCCCAGCTTGCACGGCAGATCTACTACCAGTACACCGACCTTGTTGAGCCCTTTGGGCTTGACGAGGCATGGCTCGACCTTACGCAATCGGTTCACCTGCAAGGCGGGGACGCCCTTCTCGTTGCGCGCGACATCTCCGAGCGCATGGTCTCAGAGCTGGGGGTAACGGTGTCGGTGGGCGTCAGCTGGAACAAGATCTTTGCCAAGTTTGGCAGCGACTACGACAAGCCCGACGGCCTTACCTGCATCACACCTGCCAATGCACAAGAGATGGTTTGGCCTGCACCGGTGCGCGAGCTTCTGTATGTGGGCCCTGCAACGGCGCGCAAGCTCAATCGCCTGGGAATCCTTACCATAGGCGATCTAGCCTGCGCGGACGACGAGCTCATACGCCATACGCTTGGCAAGATGGGTGCCGTGGTGCAATCGTTTGCTCGCGGTCTTGACCAAAGCCCCGTACGGCCGCTTGACCCATCGCTCCACGACATCCGTCATAAGACAAAGGGCGTAGGCAACGGCATAACCTGCCCGTTTGACGTCACCGATGCCGCCACGGCCAGTCAGGTGGTATGGCTCATGGGCGAGTCAGTGGCCCAGCGCCTGCGTGCGGCGGGGCTTGCAGCGCGCACGATAAGCGCCTGGGGGCGCGACTTCCAGACGCTTGCGTCAAGAAGCCGGCAAACCACGCTGGCCCGTCCCACACAGCTTACCCAAGAGATCTGCACCACAGCCGCCAAGCTGCTGTGCGATGACTGGGACTTTGCCCATGGCGAGAAGCTGCGTGGCCTTGGGGTTCATGCAAGCAACCTGGTCCCCGCCTCCCCTGTCGTCCAGCTTGACCTGTGGGGAGACGAGCAGCGCAGGCAGCGAATGCTTGCGCTTGACAGCAGCATCGACGTTCTAAGGTCGCGCTTTGGCAATCATGCCGTGCGGCGTCTGTGCGAGCTGAGCAACCCACAGTTGGCCTCCCTTGACCCACAGCGTGACAACGTGGTCCATCCGGTGAGCTTCTTTGCATAGGACCGGTGAGCAAAAATGAAAGGCATTGCAGGACGCACCAAAAAGTACGTAGAGGTCGTATCAGACACCTCCGAGGACGGCGTGGTCACACCACTCGTCATTGTGTGGGATACGGGCGTGCGCTACCAGATAGACCGTGTGCTTGATCGCAGGCAGGCCCATTCTCTTAAGACCGGAGGCACGGGCATGCGCTACACCGTGCGCATAGGCAACACCACCACCAACCTTTGGTATGAGGGTCCTCGATGGTTTGTGGAAGCAAAGGTCTCGGCCATGCCCGAGTGGTAGAGTTGACCTATACAGTCGGCCCGCCGCACAAAAAGGAGGCCACGTGAGTCAAGTGTTGCAGGTTTGCCACGCTGAAACCAACACCTGGACCGGCTCGGGTGTGGGACGCTTCAACGAGGACTATGCCCACATTAGCCTTGAGGACTGCTGCGCGGTTGTGGTGGACGGGGCAACGGGGCTTACCAAGGCCAATGTGGTAGCGGGAGAAAGCGATGCCTCGTGGTATGCTCGCAAGCTTGCCTGCGCACTGCCAACCGCCCTGGCAGACCCATCGTGCACGACCAAAGACGCTCTTCTGCAGGCGGGCTCACAGGTGGCAGAAGCCTATCGGCGCATTCCCGGCACAACACGCCTTGCTCGCATTGACGAGCCCAATGCAAGTCTCGCCATCTTGCGATGGGGCGGCAACCAGGTCGAGGTCTCTCTTCTAGGAGACTGCACTGCCGTGGTTTTGCACAGCAACGGCACCGCAAGCGTTTTGCATGACAACACGCTCACCAAGCTCGACAACGAGAACTACGAGCGCATGTATGCCTTTGCCCTCGAGCGGGGCACCACCATGGCCCAAGCACGTAAGGCCCTCAACCCTTGCTTCATAGAGAATCGCCTTAAGATGAACGAGCCCGACGGATACTGGGCCGCAGACATCTCGTGTCGCGGGATGGCACACGTCCAAAGCTTCTTCTTCCCCAAAGAGCAGGTAGAGGCCCTGTTTGCCTGTTCTGACGGCTTTGCCGCAGCAGTAGAGATGGGAGTTGTCAAGGGCGTAGATGAGCTTGCCCGTGGCGTATCGCAGGGAAAGGGCGCCCTTTTGGGGCAGGCCCTGCGCAAAGAGGAGCAGCTTGACGCCGACTGCTGGAGGGTACATAGGTCCAAAACCAGCGATGATGCCACCTATGTCCTTGTCAAGTTTGGCTAATACCACTTCGCATGAAGCGACAAGACTCGGCTACCGTTCACGGGCAGGCCAGGGCGGTGACCTTCGGGGCGCCTCTGAGGCTGCTCCGCCCGTCGGCGCGGCGCTCTTGCGAGGACTGTCTGCGTGACATGCCAGTGGCATGTCACGGCCCGAAGGGCTCGTACAAAACGCGAGTTCCGCAGCGGCCGCGCCGTAAGGGCGGAGCGCTTAGC
>JAFWLX010000208.1 GCA_017510875.1 Atopobiaceae bacterium
ATGCGCGTGGATTGGGGAACCGTCCCTTTTTCCATGCTCCGCACAAGGGGTGGAGCGTGGAAAAAGGGACGGCCCCCAATCCACGCGCCCCTCTTACGGATTACAGAGGCCTTACGCCACCACGCCATCCTTCAGCGTACGCTTACCGGCCATGAGCACGTCGGTTGCCACACCGGTGAGCTTATATCCCAGGAAGGCGGAGTTCTTTGACTTGCTCTCAAAGTAACTCTCGGTAACCTCAATCTGGCGCTTGGGGTCAATGAGCGTGAGGTCGGCCTGCGATCCTGCCTCGACCTTTACAGGCTTGCAGCGCAGAAGCTTGCGCGGATTGATGGCCATGACCTCTACCAACCGGTTCCAGCTCATCTTGCCGGTAGAAACCATGTTGGTGAGCATGAGCGGAAGCGAGGTCTCAAGACCGATAGTGCCAAAGAATGCAATCTCCCATTCGCAGTCCTTCTCGTGCTTTGCATGTGGCGCATGGTCGGTAACCAAGCAGTCAATGGAGCCATCCAAAATGCCCTCGCGCATGGCGGCGGCATCCGATGCCTTGCGCAGTGGCGGGTTCATCTTGAGGTTGGTGTTGTAGGTGTCGTCGATGTCCTCGTCGCACAGGAACAGGTGGTGCGGCGTGACCTCGCAGGTTACGGGCAGGCCCTCTGCCTTGGCGGCCTTGACCATCTCGAGGCCCTTGGCCGTGGAGATGTGGCAGATGTGCAGGGCGCAGCCGGTCATGCGGCAGAGCTCGATGTCACGCCAGATCTCGATCTCTTCTCCCAGTGCGGGCCAGCCAAACATACCCAGGCGCGTTGCGGCGCGACCGGAGTTGATGACACCATTCTTGGTAAGGCTCTCGTCCTCGCAGTGCGCACAGACCACGCGGTCAAACTGGCTTACGTAGGCCATGCAGGTCTTCATCATGCCTGCGCTCAGCACACCATGGCCATCGTCAGAGAAGGCGCTTGCGCCCTCCATCACCATGTCGCCAATCTCGGCAAGAGACTCGCCCTTCTCCTGGCGCGTGAGGGCGCCCATGGGACGAATGTGCACAAGGCCGGCCTTGCGAGCGGTATCAATCTGGTAGCGGATCTCGGCGCCGTTGTCGGTTACCGGGTCGGTGTTGGGCATGGTTGCCACATCGGTAAAGCCGCCGTGTGCCGCGGCACGCGAACCAGAGGCAATGGTCTCCTTGTACTCAAAGCCAGGATCACGGAAGTGAACGTGCATGTCCACCAGGCCGGGAATCAGGTACTTTCCGGTACCGTCAATGACCTTTACGCCTTCGGAAGGCTCGATCGAGGCGGCAACCTCAACAATCTGCTTTCCCTCAACCAGCACGTCACGAACGTCATCCAAGCCCACCTGGGGGTCAACAACGTGGGCACCCTTTATTAGATACGCCATTACTCTTCTCCTCCCAGCAGCAGGTACATCTCGGCCATGCGGGTAAGGACGCCCGCATTGACCTGGTTAAGAATCCTTGAACGTGGGCAGTCGGCCACCTCGGCATCAATCTCCATACCGCGGTTCATGGGACCGGGATGGCAGATGATGGCGTTCTTCTTCATGCGCGCCTCACGCTCGAGCGACAGACCATACAGACGGTTGTACTCGCGACGGCTGGGGATGGCGGCACCCTCCATGCGCTCTAGCTGCACGCGCAGCATGTACACCACGTCCATGTCCTCTATGACGTCATCCAGGTGGTAGGTCTGGTTGCAGCCAAACCAAGACGGGTCACCAATCTGGAAGGTCGGGGGCGCAACCAGCGTGACGTCGGCACCCATGGTCTTGAGCGCAGGTGCCAGCGAGCCGCACACACGGCTGTGGGCAAGGTCTCCCACAATGGCAACCTTAAGGCCGTCAAGATGGCCAAAGTGCTCGCGGATGGTGTAAAGGTCAAGCATGGCCTGTGTGGGATGCTGATGCTTACCGTCGCCACCGTTGATGACGATGGCATCGGTGTTCTCGGTAATCTTCACCGGAGTGCCCGCCAGACGAGCACGCACCACAAACATATCTACGTTCATGGCGTCAATGGTCTGGATGGTGTCTGCCAGGCTCTCGCCCTTGACCACCGATGAGGTGGCGCCACCCATAGAGATGGAGTCGGCCGAAAGGCGCTTCTCTGCCAGCTCAAAGCTCTTGAGCGTTCGGGTAGAGGGCTCGAGGAAGAGGTTCACGATGGTGCGACCGCGCAGTGCGGGGACCTTCTTGATAGTACGGCCGTTGACGATGGGGTCAAATGACTTGGCCGTGTCAAGAATCTGGGTAATGTCGTCTGCCGTAAGGCTTGTGGTGTCAATAAGATGTTTGACGGAAAGCATGTTTACCTAGCACCTCCTGCAGTCTTGTCAAAGCCCCAGATCTCGACGGAGTTTCTGTCGTCGAGCGGGGTGATTCTTACGCGCACGTCCTCCTCGTGAGAAGACGGAACGTTCTTGCCAACGTAATCGGCGCGAATGGGGAGCTCACGATGGCCACGGTCAACCATAACCGCAAGCTGCACGCTCTTGGGACGCCCAATGTCCATGAGTGCATCAAGGGCCGAACGCACGGTACGACCGGTGTAGAGCACATCGTCAACCAGCACAATGTCTACGCCATCAACGGGGAACATGATGTCGGTGGTATGCAGGACGGGAGCAATGCGGCTGTAGTAGTCATCACGATAGAAGCTGATGTCAAGCTTGCCGATCTTGGGACGTATGCCTTCGATTGCCTCAATCTTGTCTGCCAGGCGCTCTGCGATGGGAACGCCACGACGCAGCACGCCTACCAGGGCAATGCCTTCAGCGCCTTCGTTGTGTTCGATTATCTCGTGTGCCACGCGGGTG
>JAFWLX010000209.1 GCA_017510875.1 Atopobiaceae bacterium
CTGCACGATGAGGTAGAACAGCAGAAGTAGGACGAGCACCGCGGCACTCGCCAGCAAGACAGCGCGCATCACGCCCTTCGAAAGCTGATTACCCTCACGCTGCATGTGCCCTCCCGCCAGACGACAATCCGCATACCTCTGCCACTGTCGGTATTAATCCTAGCTCTGATGCGTGCGCGATAGCGTGAAAAAGGGGGTTATCGACCAAGTCGGGCAAGCGTTGCGGAGGCTATGCCATTCGCGTCAAGGCCTGCGCGCGCCAGCGTCTTGGCCGGCGTATCTGCGGCAAGGTAGACGTCGGGCATGCCAAGGCGAAGCACGCGCGGAGAGTCGTCCCGCTCGGAGAGGTACTCGGCGACCGACGAGCCAAAGCCACCGTTGATACAGTGGTCCTCGACCGTCACGGCAAGGCGCATGCCCGCAAGCGCGTCCAGCGCGTTGGTGTCAAGCGGCTTGATCGTAGCGAACTCAACCACACGCACCCTCACGCCCTCGCGCGTCAGCTTCGTGGCGGCACGCAATGCCTCGCTGGTCAGAGGGCCTGTTGCGAGCAGTGCCACCTCTGCATCGGGGGTGTCACGCAGCACCTCGGCCTTGCCAATCTCGGTATGCTGGCCGCGCGCGTGGATGCACGCGTCGGTTTCGTACTGGCTGATGCGCACGTACGCGGGGCGCGGGTTGGCTGCAAGCTCCTGCAGGATGCTAGAGAGCTCGACGTTGTCGGCAGGGCACACCACCGTCATGCCCGGAATGGTACGCATGCAGGCGAGGTCTTCAAGCGCCATGTGACTCGCGCCCAGCGAGGCAGACTCGCAGCCGGCAGAAAGGCCCACCAAGACCACGGGCGACTCCATCATGCCCAGCATGACGCGCACCTGATCGAGCACGCGCGACGTGATGAACGTTGCATAAGAAGGCGCCAGCACATGGAAGCCCTCGTTGGCGAGGGCAGCCGCGACCTCAACTTGGCTTTGCTCGGCAATGCCTACCTGCACAAAGGCCTGCGGAAGAATCTCGCGCATCTCATCGAGGTTGAGGCGCCTGCCGTAGTCGGACACCACTACCGAGAGCAGCTCGTCGCGTCCGGCGATGAGCGCCATGGTCTCACCAAAGACTTGCTTGGCATCAAGCCCGCAGAGGCGCAGTTCCTCACTCGGCACGGTCCAGCACCTCCTTGCGAGCTGCCTCAAGCTCCGCCACGGCACGGCTGTATCCGTCCTCGTCCAGGCAACGGTCATGCCACTTGACATCGTTCTCGGCGAACGAGAGGCCCTTGCCCTTGACGGTATGAGCGACCACCACGAGGGGCCGGTCGGAGCGGGTAGTCAGCACATTGGCCAGCGCCGCGACGTCGTGACCGTCAACCTGCTGCACGTCAAAGCCGAAGGCGGCAAACTTGCCAGTCAGCGGACCGCTGTCGAGCACCTGCGACGTGGGGCCATCAAGCTGCAGACCATTGGCGTCGATGATTACCATCAGCGAACCAAGGCGATTGTGGCCCGCAAACGACGCAGCCTCCCACACGGAGCCCTCGTCGCACTCGCCGTCGCCCATTACGCAGTAGATGCGTGAGGGAAGATTCTTGCGACGTGCCGCCAAGGCAAGGCCGGCGGCATAGCCCAAGCCCATGCCGAGGCTTCCTCCGGACAACTCGATGCCACGAGAGGTGTCGCGACGGGGCTGCTTGCCAATGACGGCCTCAGGGCCAAACATCCCACGATCGAAATCTTCCTTGCTCAGCAAGCCAGCCTGCAAAAGCGCAGGCCACAAGGCAAGAGACGCATGGCCCTTGGAAAGCACGAGCCTGTCGCGCTCCTCCCAAGGCACATCGCCCGCGCCCGTATGCATGATGGTACCCAGCAGAACAGCCATGATCTCGGCACAAGAAAGGCTTCCGCCGAGATGGAACGGCGTATCAGGATGCGCGTGAGCAAACTCGATAACCTGGCGGCGAATATCAATCGCACGCAGGGCGAGCTCAGTGCTGGAGAGGCCTGCGCCAATACGCGCAACGCCATCCGCTCTGCCGCTCTGTGTGATTTCAGACGCCGTTGCGGCCAACGCTCTCCCCCTGACGCTGCCATGACAATGCCATGAAACCGGCATATGCTACCTAGTGTTACAGACTACACCATAGCGGCCAACTTTGGCCTCCTTAAACCGGCCGCTTGCATCACCCCACACAGGGAGAACACCACACGTGGATTGTCCGTGAATCTTAGCCGCTGCGATTGTTCTAGTGACGCACAAGAAAGGGCCCCATTGCTGAGGCCCTGATTCACATGGTAGGGGCGGCGGGGTTCGAACCCGCATACCTTTCGGTGGAGGATTTTAAGTCCCCTGCGTCTGCCAATTCCGCCACGCCCCCGTAGGTAGTAGGTTAGCGCAATCAGCCGAGCGCGGTAAGCGTGGGAGTCCAGCCTACGGGACTCTTCTCACCCGCCACCGTTGCCGCAGCCGTCAGCGCAAGACCAAAGAGCAGGTCACTTTCGCTCACCGTGAGGCGGTCGAAGCCCGTCGCACGTAGAATCTCGGACACGGCCACAGCTCCACCCAAGATGACCGGCGCGCGCTTGGGCTGCAGTCCCGGCACCTGCGCTCGCTCGGCAACGCTCATGGCCGCCAGCTCGGCCTCCATGCGCTCAACCTCCGCAAGCGTCAGCTCGTGCAGGTGCACATACGAGGAGTCGTACGGCACGAGCTTTGCGTCGATAGCCACCAGAGTCGTGACAGTCCCGCCACAGGTCACGAGGCATGCGGGCTCCATGGGCGCCGCGGCGATGAGTCCCGCCACGGGCTCAAAGAGCGTAGAGGCAAACTCGTGCGCCTCGGCAAGCTCCTCCGCAGTCGGAATGCCATCGGCCCGCTTTGCGAGGAAGCGCTCTGTCACGCGGCGGCACCCCACATCGATGGAACGAACAAACGCCACGTCAAGGGCACCGTTCTCAAGCTTACCGAGCGCAAACTCGGTAGAACCACCACCGTTGTCCGCAATGAGGACGGGCGTGCCCGGGAAGTCTTGGGCAATGCCCAAAAGCGTCAGCATCCCCTCGACCTCGCCCGGAATCACCTGCGCCGCAAGCCCGCGAGCCGCAAACTGGGCAAGAAGCTCGTCGGAGTTCTCGGCGTCGCGCGCGGCGCTCGTCATGGTGACACACATCACCGGGGCACCCGCCGCATGGGCCGCCATCAGATAGGAGTCCACGCAGGTAAGCACGCGCTCCTTTGCCGCCTCGCTGATGCGTCCCGTTGCAGAGAGCCCTTCGCCAAGGTCGACGATGGTGGACTGTTTCGCGAGGCGCACCACGCGCCCTTCCTCCACATCCGCCACTGCAAGACGTGCCGTAACCGTGCCAAGGTCAATGCAAGAAACGCGCTTCATAGGAGCCCCTCCTCACTCGCCTTACTGCCAGCTATCTGTACTGTAGAAGAACACCACGTCAAGCACCTTGATATACCAAGGCCGAGTATCCTCAAGCTCAATCTCGGCAAAGAGGTCGGAAAGCTCGTCCTCGGGCAGGCCCTCGACTACAACGCTCGTCTCGTCCTCTTTGATCAGGCCGCGACGACGCGCCTCGTCCTCAATGCCCTCTTGGGAGGTCAGTCTTCCCACGTCTTGAAAAAGGGCTTCGTTCTGCTCAGAGATCGCCTGGTAGTACGCCTGCAAGTCTTGGCTGCTGCGCCATGCCACGTAATAGTTTCGCGTGGGCGCGTAGAGCATAACGACCGCCAGGACCACCACAACGATCGTGATGATGATGCCAGGGTGACTCCGCGCGGCATCGCCTATGGAACCAGCGCGCTCACGCACATCAAACGTTGATCCACCGCGCTCGCGAGCCTTGGCCTCCGCGGCCTCGCGCCGCCTGCGCGCAGTACGCGTCTCTGCCACGTTACTCACTCGCCTTCGTCTGCGGCGCCAGGTGCTCGCCGTCCTTAATCTGGTCCCACAACACGTTGATCTCGTCGGTGGAATAGGTCTCGAGGTCACGGCCTTCCGCACGGGCGAGACACTCCATGGCAGACCAACGCCTGCGGAACTTGCGGTTGGAGGCCGCCAGTGCCTCCTCCGCATCGATGCCCTCCCTGCGTGCCACGTTCACCAGCGCAAAGAGGATATCGCCAAACTCCTCGGCCGCTGCCTCGGTGCCGCGCTCCTCGCGCTCGAACTCCGCGCGCTCCTCGGTCACCTTGTCCCAGATGTCCGCAACGGTCTCCCACTCGAAGCCCGCCTTCGCGGCGCGCTTGCTGATCTTCTGGCACTGCATGAGCGCGGGCAGCGAGATAGGCACCGAGTCCAGCAGGCCTGGCTCCTCGCCCGCCTCACCACGAGCCTCGCGCTCAATCTTCTTGACCTCGTCCCAGCGCTCAAGCGCCAGCTCGGCAGACTCTGCCACCTTGTCGCCAAACACGTGGGGATGGCGACGAACGAGCTTCTCGTTCAGCTCGCGGCAAACGTCGTCGATGGTGAACTCGCCATCATCCGCGGCAATCTGAGTGTTGAGCAGCACCTGCTCGAGCATGTCGCCCAGCTCTTCGCGGAGATGCGGCACGTCATCCGCCATGATGGCGTCAACAGCCTCGTAGGTCTCCTCAATCATGTTCTGGGCAATCGAGCGGTGCGTCTGCACCTTATCCCACGGGCAGCCGTCCTCCTGGCGCAGGCGCCAGATGGTGCGAACCAGACGGTCAAAGTCTGGATGGCCCTGCGGGGCCAGCGGCCGCTCGAGCGTCGCCGCATCCACATCTTGAATGAGCTGCAAAGGGGTATCCTGCTGTGCCATATGTGCATCCTCGTTACGTTTAAGCTGCATATGCCGCGTTTGGCGTTCGTCTACAGATGATAGCGCCAAGGCCGCATGCGACAATCCGCATGCGGCCCACCACTCGAAAAAGCGCACAGCAACCAGTGGCTACTTCTTCTTTGCCCGCAGCCACAGACCGAGTGACACCAGCGCGAGGCCAACCGCAAGAAGCGCAGTCACCTTGCCAGCGCTTGGCAGTGGGTCAATCGCATACGGAAGACTCGACTGAGCCGTTAGGCCTTCACCCTCGCTCAAGAAGCCGACAACTGCTTGCCCCTCGATGTAGCTGCCAACAGACATCAGGTCATCGACCTCGTCTGCTTGCGCCGTCAGCGGCACAAAGGCCAGCACGGTTAACGCAACGGCCACCAACGCCGAGAGCATCTTGTGTGTTTTAGCTGCGGGTATGCTCATATCATTCTCCTCGCACATACGGGCACGTCGCATGTTATCAAATGTCTTGAAGTGTTCACGCCAAAGGCTGGCTTTCGATACCGCCTAGCTTGTCGTCTGTGCGTTACGGAGCATATCGGTCCCAGATTTCTGCGCATCCTACAAGCGATGCCACCTTTTCATCCGACACTTGTTACCTAACATGTGTTAGATTAAGAAGCATCAATTGGAAGGATGGTGCCTCATGCCACCAAAGGTGAAGTTTCAAAAGGAAGAAATCGCCAACGCAGCGCTAAGTGTTGCGCGTCAGAAGGGCTTTGATGCCGTGACCGCACGCGAGGTTGCCAAGGAGCTCCACGTGTCAGTCGGCCCAATCTTTACGTGGTTCGAGAACATGGAGCAGCTTAAGGCCGCTGTGTACGACCTAGCAAAGGCCCGCTATCTAGCCTACCTTGAGCAGGGACTGAGCGACGAGGTTCCCTTTTATGGCATATGGCGGCAGTACCTTCGCTTCGCACGTGAGGAGCCCGAGCTCTACCGCCTGCTCTTTCTCACCAAGCCTGACGGCGTGTCGGGCGGCGCCATCGAGGCGCTGCATGTCTCGCAGGACCTCGCACGGCCCTCGATCATGCGCATCTACAACATGAGCGCGCACGAGGCCGACTGCTTCTTCCGCGACATATGGCTCGTGGCCTTCAGCTGCGCAACGCTCATCGTCACGGACGATTGCCCCTTCACGGATGAGCAGATGCTTGCCGTGGGAACAGAGATCAGCCTGTCCATCTGCAAGGCATACAAGGAGATTCCAGGGCTTCCGGAAGGCAACTACGATCGCGACGCAATCTTCAGCGCGCTGGTTAAGGCATAAGGGAAGGGACGCAAAATGAAGAGCAAGGTTCTTCCGGTGGCCATGACCGTTCTCTGGATCTTCACCTTTGGCATCGCCCTGCATAACTGGACCTTGGGCATCTGCCTCGGCCTTTGCATGGGCATGGCCTTTGGCCTGTTTGGCTCAGACGGCAGTGATGAAAAGAGTGACAAGTAGCACAAGAGGTGTGACTATGAAACTCAAGCACCTTGGCATTTGCGGAATCATCAGCCTGCTGTCCTATACGGCGATGGTGGTCTTCTCCCCGCTGGCGTATCCGGGATACGACTGGCTCACCATGGCGGTCAGCGACCTGAGCGCGGTTGGCGCGCCCTCCGCAGAGCTCGCGGAGCGGCTCAATGCACTGTTCGGACCCTGTGGCATCGTGTGCGCAATGGCAGCCTGCGTCGCCGTAGGCGGATGTCGCTCACGACTGCTGAAAGCAGGTGTCTACTTCTACGCCGCGATGGAGTGGATCACCGTCGTGGGATACAAGCTGTTCCCATGGGTGGAAGGCGCCGCAGCATCCACCTTCCAGAACACCATGCACCTGCTGGTCACAGCTCTGGTGGTGCTCTTCTCCATCATCTCGCTGGTGCTGATTGCGATTGGCGCCCGCAAGGAGCCGATTCCTTCGCTCAGCGCGTGGGCGATCGCGTGCTTCACGGCCATGCTGATTGGAGCGCTGGGTACGGGCATCATGCCCAAGTCGGTGTTTGGCTTGTTCGAGCGGTTCAGCACGTTTTCGGCCGTCGTGTTCAACGCGGTCCTCGGAGTACATCTGCTGCGCGGTGCGTTTCCGAGCGAGCAACAAAGCGCAGGTCAACAGGCTTGTCAAACGGCCAAGGAGGTATAACGCCATGAAGCATATGAAGCAGGAACAGACCAAGAAGCACCCTGTCCGTAGGGTTCTGTTGGTGCTGTTTGCGCTGGCAGTTGTAGCTAGCGGTGTGTTCTCTCACTTTGGGGGCTTTGGGACGGGCAAGTGTGCCGACACGGCTGAGTTTGCCAAATACGCGGGGGCCATTGACGACATCACCATCCCCGAGCAGGCACGCGTGGTTGCTCTTGGCGAGGCGACGCATGGCAACGCGGAGTTCCAGCAGCTCAAGCTGGATGTGTTCAAGGTGCTGGTTGAGCGCTACGGCGTGCGGGGGTTCGCGCTTGAAGCGGACTACGGCTGTTGTGAGGTTGCCAACCGCTACATCCATGGCGGCGAGGGAACGGCGCAGGAGGCGGCCGCAGCCACGGGCTTTGCCATCTATCGTACCGAGCAGATCGAGCAGCTGCTCTCGTGGATGCGCTCGTACAACGAGACGGCGGCAGAGGCTGACCAGCTGACCTTCTACGGCTTTGACATGCAGCGTTACGAGCACAACTATCGCTTCTTGCTTGAAGCTGCCGAAGACCTTGGCATAGACACGACCGACCTGGCCAAGCTCTGGGACGCCCAGACGGACGAGTTCTCCGATGCCTACGACGTGGACCAGCGAGCCGAGATCATTGGCAAGGTTCGCATCGAGCTCATGGAACACAGTGGGGCTCAGGCAGCGCAGGCAGTGCACTTTGCGGACATCCTGCTCCAGAACATCGAGCTTGGCAAAGTGGACGACTACGCCTCGCAGGGAAACGTGCTACGCGACCGATACATGGCCGATAACGTGTTCTGGATTCTTGCCCAGGAGGAGGCGCGTGGCAACAGCCGCATCTTCGTCACTGCCCACAACGGGCATATCGAGCGGCAAAACACGTACGGGGACGCCGGCAAGGCAATGGGCAACCTGCTGTCTGACCAGCTGGGCGATGCATACTTTGCCATTGGCACCGACTTCTACAAGGCACGCGTAAACCTGCCGAAGGGCAGCGACGGCAAGCGTAGTATCCATACCTTCTATTCCTACGACGCGCTGGCCAAGGCCTCGGCCAAGTGCGGCAACGAGATAAGCTGGCTCGACTTCTCAGCGGTGCCCAGCGACTCTGCGCTGCGCCAGTACATCGACGACTACGGGTGGATGGGATCACTCGGAGAGGGTTACTCGCCAATCATGGCCATTCTGCCGATGGCCTATCGCATTTGGCGCGCGCCTTCGGAGCTTTACGATGGCATGATCTTCGTCGCGCAGGCGCATCCCACCGAGATTCGTCCGCTGACCACGACGTAAGGCTTGGACGCGAAGAGCTGGC
>JAFWLX010000210.1 GCA_017510875.1 Atopobiaceae bacterium
CCTGTATAAGGGAATCTCCCCGCTCTGCAGGTCCACTACCTAACCGGCAGCCGTACCATGGTCGAGATCATGCCCGTTGTGGTCTCGCCGTTGTCTACGATCTGGACACCATCGGGTACGCTGAGCACCTTGACCGACATGTCGGCGCGCTCGTCGTACACAACGTAGCATCCGCCTTCCTCGTCGGTCGTGTAGGTCTCAACCCCATTGGGAGTAGTCACACTAAACTCCACGCCAGCTATGGCCTTGTCGTGGCCGTAGGCGTAGAACGAGTAGTACGCCGGATGCTTCTCGGTGTAGTCATCTCCCATAAAGAGCGTGACGAGCTTCTCAAAGTCCTCGGCCGAATGCACTGAGCCCACTCGCCAGAGGCAGATGGTTCCGTTGCGGTCCACAAGCAAGGTGGTTGGATAGGAGGACGTCTTGACAAAATCAAGGGTCTCGTTGTCAACCCCATACGCAAGCGGGAACGACAGGTTGTGGTTCTGGGCGTATTCCTCGACGTCCTTCATCTGGTCAAGGCCGTCAACGTCTATGCCCACCATGCTCATCTTGTCCTGGTACTTCTGATAGACCGAGTCCATCTCGGGGAACTCCTTCTCGCAGGGTCCGCACCAAGAGGCATAGAGCACAACAGCCATGACATCCTTGCCATCAAGCAGTCCGTCTTTTGTAAGATGCGTTCCATCCGGTTGCTCGACATCAAACGCTGGCATTTGTTGGCCAACGTAGTCCTCTATGTTTCTCGCGCTGTCAAACATCGCATCGGTTATCTTTTCCTTGTTGACTTGGAAATAGATAAAAACGCCCGCAACCGCCACGACAATTAGCCCCAAGATGCCCAACAGAATCTTTAATCCAAGGCCCATCTTCTTCCCATTCTTTGCGCTCATCGTCCCCTCCTCGTGCTTGTCATCAGCAAGCTTTTAGCTGCGCCAAACCTATTGTTCTGCCTTGATGGTTATGGTTATGTCCCTTTGCCCACTGGGAACTGGGTATTCCGTGTCGTCTTGGGCATAGCCCTCGGGGACGCCGCGCACGTGCACCGCGTAAGATCCCTCGATGACATCTTTGAAAGTGGCAACACCGTTAGCGTCGGTCTCAAGTGCATAGCAGATCGTGTCCGAGCAAAGCTGCATTTTGACACCCTGAACCGGCGAGCCAGCCTCGTCGAGCGCAAGAACACGATAGACGTTATCCTGCTGGTCTGTTGTCTTCTGGTCTGTTGTGGCACCCGATCCGCAGGCCGCAAGCACAAGCACCGACACAACCATGAGCAGCACTGCCAAACCCGTTGCGCATCTCTTCATAGCGCCGTCTCCTTCCACCGCAACGCAATCCTATGGCTAGTATAACCTACAGCATGCGACGACCGAAATGACTTCAAGCCAGACGGGATGGACAGTTCAGTTGTTTGCGGCAAGCAGGCGCAGCAGGACCTGGGCAATCACGTCTGCCATGTAGAGCTTGTAGGCATAGCGGGACGGCTGCACCGGAACGGTGCAGTGAAACCCCTGCTCCCCCGCCTTGGTTGACAACGCAAAGTACACCTCGCCAGGCACGCTGTCAGCGTTGTTGGGATCCACGTTGCCAAAGCTGCCCGTCACGCCCACACCGATGTCAGCAGCGTATGACAAGCGACACGCATGGGCCATAGCGCATGCGGTCTCGGCCGAGTAAACCCCATGGCGGTCGACGATGTCTTGGGGTACCCCCTGCTTGACCTTTGCCTCGTTTTGATAGGTAACGTAGGCACCATGCAGCACGGCAGACGAGCCCTCGGTGTCGGTAATGAGCGAAGCCACCTGTCCCGACGTGCAGCTTTCCATGGTGGTGATGGTCAGGCGCTCTTTGATGAGCGTTTGCGTGATGGTCTCGTACTCTGCGCGCACGGCGGCCTCGTCAACGGTCCCCTGCGCGCCCACAACGTCTTTGATCGTGATATTCATCCTATCCTTATCGCATGAATAGCAGTGTTACACCAGTAGCGGCTTGTGACAGCTGCTGCATTCCGTAAGCTCGATAGACGACATTCTTCCGCAGAACGGACAGATCACCGTCTCGTCAGCCGTCTTGTCGTACTTCTCAAACGGATAGCTTAGGCGGGGATGATAGCGCACGCGATCGCCAAATGTGAGGTAGTCGTAGAACGGGTGAAGGGTCCGCTCTTTATACGTAACCTTACGGCCAGAATCGGTCACAAAGCGTGTGATGTACACCCGCTGACGACGGTGGCCACTACCCGAGCGTTCGCTGCCCACATGCTGCGAGTCAACAACGCCATCCCAACTCTTGCCTAAAAAGCGCTTGCCCAAGAGCCAGGCGACAATTGCGATGGTGATGATCCACACTATCGCGCACGCAGCAACAACGATGGGTAGCTGCTCACGCGAAATGAGAGCCGCTATGCCTGCAACCAAAGGCGGCAGAAACAGCGCCGTAAGTGCAACGGTCAGCACAAACGTGCGGTTGCCCTTATCCATTGCCTCCTTGAACTCGGGAGTGTCGATACGTGTTGAGTAGCCTGGCTCCATGAGTCTCTCCTCTTCTTGACTACCGTCGGTCTAGCTTTCGTCGTTCCATAGATACACGCGGCACTCGTATGGGCGCAGGAAGAACGCGTTATCCTCCAGCGGTGCATCTGGGTATCCGCACAGGCAGAGCTCGCCCGCCGCCAGGTCAAAACCAGCCGGTGCCGAGAAATAAGCAATTTCTTCGGTGAACGAGCACACCACCAAGAGGCGCTGGCCAGCACCCTCGCGCGCATACGCATAGAGCGCGTTACTTGCCCGCTTGAACTCGCGATAGCTGCCTTCGCGTACCACCGGCAGCTTGCGGCGCAGCTCGATAGCCTTGCGATAGAAGGCCAAAAGCGAGTCTGGGTCCCTGTCGGCAGCTGCCACGTTGATGTCCACGTGGTTAGGATTGACAGGATACCATGGAATGCCGCCGCCATCGCCGCCCACAAAACCCGCACTGGGGCCTGCGTCCCATTGCATGGGCGTGCGTGCATGATCGCGTGTGGCGCGGTTTGTAAGGTCAAGGCAGACGCTCTCGGGCACACCCAGCTCGCGCAGCCTGCGTACCTGGTTAAACGTGGACACGTCGGCGGATTCTTCCACGCTCTCCAGATGCGTGTTGGTCATGCCTATCTCCTGCCCCTGGTACACAAAGGGCGTTCCCCGCAAAAACAGGTAGCTGCACGCCAGGCTCTTGCCGCTCTCCACGCGATACTGCTCGCTGCCGTAGCGGCTGATGATGCGCGGATGGTCGTGGTTCTCCAGATAGAGAGAGTTCCAGGCGTGTGCGGCAAGGCCCGTCTGCCATGCTCCCACCGCCTGCTTGTATGCACGCAGGTCAAAGGGACGGGGAACCCAGTCGGTAAACATGCAGTCGGCACCCATGTGCTCAAAGGTGAACACCATATTTAGCTCTTGGTTGGGGCCTTCGGCGCAATACTCCAGGGCCTGCTCGGGCGAGATCACGGGAGCCTCGCCTACCGTCATGCAATCGTAGTGGTCAAGCACGTTATGACGGAACTGCTGCAGGTACTCGTGCACGTGAGGGCCGTGATTGTAGAACTTCATGCCACGGGCGGCTGGTATAAGGGGGCTGTCATCGGGCAGGGCCGGGTCTTTGCTGATGAAGGTAATTACGTCCTCGCGGAAACCGTCCACGCCTATGTCAAGCCAAAAGCGCATGATGCGCTCGACCTCCGAGCGCACCTGCGGGTTATCCATGTTAAGGTCGGGCTGCTTCTTGGCAAAGATGTGCAGGTACCATTGGTTACGAGCGGGCTCGTACTCCCAAGCGCCCCCTTCAAAGAGGCTGTCCCAGTTGTTGGGAGGAGTGCCGCCGTCCTCGGGCGCGCCCGGCGTCTTGCCGTCGCGCCAGATGTACCAGTCGGCAAAGGCGTTGTCACGCGAGCTTCGACTCTGCTTAAACCAGTCGCATTCATCTGAGGTATGGTTGACCACCAGGTCCATGATAACCCGCAACCCCCGCTTATGCGCACCGTCAAGCACCTGCCTAAACAGGTCAAGATCGCCGTACTCGGGGTTGATGTCATAGTAGTTGGCAATGTCGTAGCCAAAATCGGCCTGCGGGCTGGGATAAAGCGGGCTAAACCAGATGCCTGTCACACCGAGGCTGGCAATGTAGTCGAGCTTGGTGAGCACACCCCACAGGTCCCCTATACCATCGCCATTGCCGTCACAGAAGCTGCGCGGCCAAATCTGGTAGAAGACGGCATCTTTGTACCATTGCGTATGCTGCATGAAAACCTCCTACCTCGTGCATGCCGTTCGCTTCTACGATAAGACAGCACGTGGGACAGCGCCGCCACGTATACGGTAAGCGGGGCAGGTTGCCTCTTGCGGTCGTTGCAGGACACGGACAAACGTGAACAAGGGGATGGAGCAGGGGCGTGAGAGCGTGAACGCTAAACACGTCCCCCTGTTCACGCCCGTCATCGCGCTAAGATGTATGCACGCGGACAGAAGGAGGCACGCTTATGGACACCGCACTTGCCAAAGAGGCGTTTGCCAAGGTTGCAGCAGGCTTTGTACTCATGGCCCTTTTACTCTTTCTGCCTGCGGGAACGATAAGGTGGTGGAACGGGTGGCTGCTCATGGGCTGCCTGTTTGTACCCATGGTGGGAGCAGGTATCGTGATGCTCTTCAAGGCTCCTGAGCTTGTGCGCCGTCGTCTTAATGCGCGCGAGAGCGAGGATGACCAACAGCTGGTGGTTAAGCTGTCCGGCCTCATGTTTGTTGCGGCCTTCGTGCTGGCAGGGCTGGGGTACCGCTTTGGCTGGGCACAGTTTCCGCGCGTCGTATGCATCATTGCAGCCGTAGCCTTTGTTGCAGGGTATGCCCTCTTTGCCGAGGTGCTCCGCGAGAACGAATACCTCTCGCGCACCATCGAGGTGTCCCAAGGACAGCATGTCATTGACACAGGCCTTTATGGTGTCGTGCGTCACCCTATGTATGCAGCAACCCTCATCATGTTCATGGCCATGCCCGTGATGCTGGGCTCGCCCTTCTCGCTCGTCGTGATGCTGGCATATCTTCCCATCATCAATGCGCGGATGGAAGGCGAGGAGCGCGTTCTCGCGCA
>JAFWLX010000211.1 GCA_017510875.1 Atopobiaceae bacterium
ATGGGCGCACTAAAAACCCACCGTCAGGCAGCGCCGAACGGAAAGCGAAAGAGCTTGGCGTTTCGATGATGACGGAGGAACTCTATCGTCGACTGCAAAGCCTCGACTCATTTGATCTGAAAACGTCAAGTTGGATCGCTACACCAGATGATATCCGTAGTAAGGGCGGCGCGCTGTTCTGCGAACGCCGCTATGATACCGTGTTCACTTTTCACAACGGCGCGGATTCCTACTATTCTGTGCGCGGATTCAGAGGGTATATTCTTGTCTGAGTACCGGACTCAATGATAAACTGGCGCAGTCTTGGCTTGAATGTCAGATCTATACCCTGTCATATCCGAACTACTTTGACAAACAGCGCTTCGGTATACCCGGGTATGTAAAACTGGAGGATACTCTGCTTAGCGAATACCGGCTACAGACCAGCGCATATACAGACTCTGTCATCCCGAGGGCGTAAGCCCTCAGGATCTCATAGAGGGTATTACTATAGGGGATAGACAATGTCAGAATACTATGAACCGTATTTGGATCTATCTTCGCCTGAGCACAATAATACTATGGGAGTGATTCTTTACCTTCATGATCCTATAGATGGTAAGATACTGCAATCAGCTGTTGAGGAACTGCGGGTACGTTTTTCGTACTTTTATGTGAAAGCAGCTTGTCAAAACGGTGAACTGACCACCGTGCCAAATCCTCTTCCCATGACGGTCCGGAATACCTGGGATCCAATAAACTTCAATTCCATAGACTCCAACTATCATCTTGCTGCCTGGAAATATGATGACAGTAGGCTAGCTTTTGAGATTCCTCACTCCCTGACAGATGGAGCAGGCGTTCTGCCCTATATAAAGAGCACGATGTATCTATATCTTTCAAAAGCAACCGGTCAAAGCTTTGACCCTACCGGATTTCGCTTGCCGGGTGACGTGATCCCGGACTCGGAAATAGGAGACCCGTTCAGAGATATTGATTTTGACAGCTTGGAGTACCCTCTGTACATAAAAGAGCCAATCCCTGATTTCTTTCGACTGGTCAACGAAACGGACAGCAATAAAAGAGTCTTCTTTATAAAGCTTCCGGAATCGCAGGTGATGGACTACTGCGGCGATAATGACGCCAGCCCAAATGTACTTTTCTCTGTCATGCTGGCAAAAGCAGCAAGGAGATATGACCCGGCATGCGAGAAGACGGTCACTGTTTCTGTGGCAATCAATCACAAGGCAATCTTAGGAAACCGTGATAATTACCGAATGTTTGCGGGGCAGGCAATACTGGACTTTCCAAAAAGCTGGAGTCTGGATGACATCAGGAAGACCTGTACCATAGGACGCGGTCAACTGATGCTGCAGGCTGACCCTGAAAACTCTATCTGGAGCATTAAACAAAGAAAACGTAAGCTGCAGAGTATATCTTTTGATGTTCCACAAGCAAGTATCTGTGTATCGTATGCAAGCAATAGAAGCTTTGGGCCATTGGATCCCTATATCGCAGAGATGTACATCGTGACATCTCTGTCTAAGATTACAGACATACTATGTGAAGTGACCTGTATCAATCAGAGCTTCTTTCTTGCATTCCTTCAGCCGTTCTCTTCAGAGAAGTATCTTGAGTGTTTTTTAGAAGAGCTGCATCTTGCCGGGATCCACTATGAGCTTCTCAGGAGAGAGCCGCTGCAAATGTGCGGGATAGATCGAATGGAAGCTTTTTAAACCAAACGTCTTTGCTCTTAGAGCGATCCAAAGGTCAAGCTGTTGCCCGGTACCTTTTTGCTGGCATACATTGCGTTGTCAACAGCGGCATACAGGTCGGCAAAGACCGGCGATCCCTTTCCGTCATAAAGCACGGCACCAATGCTGACGTTTACCTTATTGCCTTCTAGCTCTGGTATTTCAAGGCCTTCAAGACGACTGAAGAGTCGGCGCACGATGGCCTCGGCCATACCCTGCTCAACAATGCCAACTGCAAAGGCACAGAACTCGTCACCGCCCAGCCGTATGGTAATGTCGTCCGAACGGAAGGTCTTGCGCAAGACATCAGCCACGGCAATAATCACGATGTCGCCCGTCTGATGGCCGTAGGTGTCATTGATCGACTTGAAGTTGTCAATGTCTAGCTCAAGGAGCATCCCCGTGGTCCCGCGGGCCAAAAGCTCGTCCACCTTTTTCTCGCCGTTTACGCGGTCGTACAGGCCCGTCATGCGGTCTGTCTCGGACAGAATCTGCAGCTCTTCTCCGCGCTTCTCCTCTTGGTCAATGCGGGTGTAAAGCTGCTTCAGTGCTCGATTCTTGGCGTTCATATACAGGAAGAAGAATGCGATAAACCCCTCAACCACTACCAAGATGGCAGTAAACACAACGATGGTGCGCAAGAGTGGGCGATACCAGACATCGGCGTTAATCAAACTAACGCTGTACCAGCCTCCTTCTAGCCCATCAACGTATACAGAAAAGTCCCCTTCATCCGCCTCAATCTCAAACTGGCTCTGCCCGTCCGCAAGAATCTTGTGAGCCACGGCACTGCCAAGACCGTCCGTCTCTTCCAGATAGTTCTTGCCCAGCTGGCTTTTGTCGGAGTGAGCAACAACGTAGCCGTTCTCATTGAGTATGAAAGCCTGGCTGCCCTCGGTGGCGGACGCCACCTCTTCGATAATCTGCTGGATGGGCTCAAGGCTCACATCCATGGCAAGGACGCTCTTTCCGTCGCTCAACATGTCCGTGACGCTCATCATGACGGTGTTTGTCTGCGCATCGAGGTAAGGGGTGATAAAGGTGATCTCTCGTGCGGAGGTCAACGTTTCTGTGTACCAGGGGCGCTCGGTGGGGACGTAGTCTTCATCGGGTACCCAACCTGCTCCGTCAAGGTATTCCTCACCAATCCATCCATACAAGCCCGTTGTACTTGGGTCAAGCGTATCGATGATATAGCTGGTCTGCTGGGTAAGGTAGCGCTCGATTGCCATGTTGCCTGTGCGAGAGGTAAGCATGTTGTCCACAGCGCAACCTGCCAATGTCACGATGTTGACATGTGTGAGCAGTTGCCTGTCGTACTCCATGGCCGATTCTTTGGCATTCAGCTCGCCTTGCTGCTGCAGAACCTCTTTTTCTGTTGCATAGAATCGGTTGCCAATAGATGCAGAGATCGCGGTAGTAGCAATTATTACCGCGATCGCCGCGACAAGCGACTTGATGTCGATGTGGCCTAATACCATCTTTGATCGATGAGCTCGATCATCCATGGCAGCTTCCTCTCCCATCAGCTACGCAATGGCAACCGTGCCGTTTGGGCGCACGCTTACGCGGCCTTCGGCTAGCAGCTGAATGGTATCGGGATACAGCTCGTGCTCAATCTGGTGGATATGCTCCTCAAGATCGTCTACGGTCCAGCCCTCTTCCACCGCCAGTGCGCGCTGGGCAATGATGGGACCGCAGTCGTATTTGTCATTGGCAAAGTGCACGGTCACGCCGGTCACTTTTACGCCGTAATCGTATGCGTCCTGAATGGCATGGGCGCCCTTAAAGCTGGGCAGCAACGCAGGATGTAGGTTGACCACACGGTTAGGGTAGCTTGCCAGAATGGGCTCGTGCACCATGCGCATGTAGCCTGCCATGATCACATAGTCAACATCCGCTCGCTTAAGCATGGCAGCAATGACCTCATCAGCCTTGATGGGGTCGGCATAGATCTCTTTAGAGAGGGTCATGGTCTGAAGACCTGCAGCCTCGGCGCGCTTGAGGCCATAGGCGCTGGGCCTCGAGCTCACCACAATCTCGATGCTAGCATCAAGCGTGCCTGCGGAAATACGGTCAATGATGGCCTGAAGATTGGTGCCGCTGCCCGATAGCAGGACTCCCAGTTTGATGCTCATGCTCTTCTCCTTTGGGCAGCGTTCACCGCGCCCAGCCAACGTTTATTGATAGACGACCTTACCCGTGCCCTCAACGCACGCACCCATCACAAAAGAGTCCAGACCCTCGGCGGCAAGCAGACTACGCACCTTGTCAACATCTTGCGGGTCGCACAGCACGCTCATGCCCACACCCATATTGAAGGTCTTGTATGCCTCGTTAGGCGTCAGGCCAGCCTCGCGAATCATGTACTGGATGACAGGCGGGATGCTCCAGGCCGGACCAGCGCCAAAGCCGCTGGGGCTGCTGCCGTCTGTGGCCCTGCGATCTACCTGCGCGTCAATGGTGCTCGGTAGGCAACGATTGAGGTTTTCGGTTATGCCGCCGCCGGTAATGTGAGCCATGGCATGGATAGGAGCACCTGCCCTAAGCGCACGAATCAGCGCGCCAGCATAGATGCTCGTGGGGGCAAGCACTGCCTCGCCCAGGCTTTGGCCGTCCAGCTCGTCAAGCGGCTTGAGCAGCTCATCTACGGTTCTTCCCTCGATGGCAACCTTACGCACCAGCGAATACCCATTTGAGTGAATGCCCGAGGAGGGGATGCCCAAAATGACGTCGCCCTCCCTTACCAGGTGAGCGCCCAGCATCTTGGGACGATCAACCACGCCCACCACAAAGCCGGCCAGATCGTAGTCATCATCTGCCATCACACCTGGATGCTCGGCCATCTCGCCGCCAACCAGCGCGCAGCCGCTCTTGGCACAGCCGTTGGCAATGCCTTCCACAATCTGCGCTACGTGCTCGGAACGCAGTTTGCCAATGGCAATGTAATCGAGAAAGAACAGCGGCTCGGCTCCCACAACCACAATGTCGTCGACGCACATGGCCACAAGGTCCTCGCCCACCGTGTGGTGCCGGTCAAGCAGCTGGGCAATGGCAAGCTTGGTGCCCACACCGTCGGTTCCCGACACCAACACGGGGTCTTCCATGTCCTTAAGCGCGCTCGCTGAGAACAGAGATCCAAAGCCGCCCAGCCCCCCAATGACCTCGGGCCGGTTGGTTGTGGCAACCGCAGCCTTGATTGCATCGACCGCACGGGCCGCCTCGTCTACGTCAACGCCTGCGTCGGCGTAAGTAACGTGCTTTGCATCAGTGCTCATGACGCATCCTTCCAACAGGTAAAAGCAGCCAAAACCAGCCGCTGTTCATGGTTCGACCTGGCAAGCATCACACGTTCTTGATGTGTGCGTGAATCCTTGCGCCCAGGGAGGGGTTCTCGACCAGCGTGTACTCAAACTCGCGAATGTAGGTGTAGCTCTCGGCGTTGGTTTGGTCTACCACACGTACCACGTTACCGTTGTCGTCGAGCTCTACTGATGAGACGAGGTCGATGGCTGCCCCGCCTTCGCCTATGGTGGTGGTAGTTGTGGTCGCACTTGTTACCTTGCCCGCATCGTCGCGCTCGTAGCTACGGACGCTCTCTGTTTGATGCCCAATGGTCTCGCTCTTGTTGCCGGTCATGAACCCTTCGTCATCATAGGTGACGTCTGAAACTAGCCTGGCCGGCTCCGTGCCACCAATGTCCGCCAGCGTCTCCTGCACCTGATGCACAAGGTTGCCCTCGGCGTTGTAGGTAAGGGTTTGCGTCGAGCCATCATCGCCCGTGCTTTTGGTCACGCGCCCGTTGGCGTCCTTCTCAAGGGTGAAGGTTACCGTTGTGGCGTTCTCGCCGCTTTTCTCGGTCGAGCTGGTGACAAAACCGTCATTGTCGTATTGGTACTCCACAAGATACTCGCTGCCCTCATCAGGCTGCTGGGTCATCTTGACTGTGTTTCCGTGCTCGTCAAGCTCGTAGGTGGCAACAATGTGCGACTCGCTGCCCGCCTGTCCAAGCGTGATGGTCTGCTTGGACAGCACCCACACAGGACCGGAAGCAACGGTGGGGTCGGTGCCAGCGTCCTTTTTTCCTGTAGACGTCTTACCCTTGCCACAACCCGCAAGCACAACAACGCAAAGGGCCACAAGCAGCCCAAACACCAGTAAACGCCTCTGTGGTTTTACGAAATGCCTCATACCGGCCTCCCTCCAAACGTAAAACAACCAAGCAAAGCTACGTGGGCTACTCCTCAACCCACTCTTCCTCGGCTACTTCTTCCTCGACTACTTCTTCCTCGACAGGCTCTTCGACCGACTCTTCTGCCGGCACCTCCTCGACAATCTCACCCGAAGGCGTTGCCGACTGCGGCGAGGTGGTAATCTCGCCCGCAACCTGACCGGCTGCCTCAGCTTTGGGCACGCAGATGAGCACCGTACGACCATAACCATCGTAATAATTGCAGGTAATAAGGTTAAGGGCGTGGCTTATGCGCGGAACGAGCTGAGCCGCATCAGAACGAGCCACCACTGCCTTAGACACACGCTCGCCTAGATAGGCATGGAAGGCATCGAGACTCTCAAACTTGAACTTGCGCACAGTCATGTCGGTGTCCTGCGTGTAGTACAGTGCCAGCGGCTCGCACTCGTAGGCCTGCTGCTCGGTTACGTACCACACGGTATCGATAGCATCAAAGGCTTCCTGGTTATCCATGTCGGCAATGGCCTTGAACATGGTTCCGTTCAAAAGATGATGGCCATAGATGAGCGTGGAGGGGTCCTGCATGCCGGGACGCGTGCACTCGTAGTCGGCAAACAGCACGCCGCCAAAGGCGTACTCGCCAGTGGCCGAGGTGTGCAGGTACTTCTCGTTGTCATTGGCCTCGTACACGGGGTAGTTGATCTCGGTGCCGGGAATCTGTATCCAGGCAATGACGTCTGGATTTATGGCCTTAAGGCCCTCCCAGTCAACCTCGGGCGCCTGAGATACCTCGTCGCCCTGCTCGGTGTCGTTGACCTTGGCATATATGGTGAGCTTTGCAATCTCGCGATCTTGCTGGAGATAGCGCAGCTGTGCTGCGCCCCACATTCCGCCCGCTACCAAAAGCAACGCAACGCCCACTACGATGAGTATGTTTGAGAGCAGGTTGCTTTTCTTCTTGGCCTTGCCGTGCGAACGGCGTCCGGTGCCTTGCTCCTGATAGTTGTCCACGATTCACCCCTCGTTTGAAGTATTTTTCTGGCCCTTGAGTACCTCGTGCCCTGGCCCTTACCTAGGTCTATGCCTTGGCCATGGCCTGTTTGAACTCGACAATCTTCTGCTGGTATTCGGGCATGGTGGCGCCTAGAATCTGCGCGGCGTAGATGGCCGCGTTTTTAGAGCCATTGATTGCCACGCACGCAACGGGTACGCCCGAGGGCATTTGCACCATGGAGAGCAGCGAGTCCATACCACCCAGATCGCTTGTCTTGATGGGCACACCAATGATAGGCAAAGGCGTGTACGCAGCGACCACTCCGCCCAGGTGCGCAGCCTTACCCGCAGCGGCAATAATGACCTTGAGACCACGACTTGCGGCAGACTCGGCCCACTCGTGAACCTTGTTGGGCGCACGATGCGCCGAAGCAATGACCAGCTCGTACGGAATTCCAAACTCCTCAAGCTGCGCCGTGCAGGCTTCCATAACAGGCAGGTCAGACTTAGAACCCATGATGATGCCAACAAGTGGTGTATCGGCCATTCGTGCCTCCAAGCGGTGGTAGTGCTGATTGCGCTATTAGCGCTAATAGTATAGCTGCACAAAGGCTGCAATGTGCGACGAGTATGTGGGGTTACGTGGCCTATACTCAACCATAGGTACTGCCCGCGCACGGACAAGGGCGGCGGCCCTCGGGACTCCCCTTCGGCTCACGCTCCGCCCTTACGACGCGGCAGCTGCGGAACTCGGCTGCTGCGCGTTTTGCACGAGCCCTTCGGGCCGTAACATGCCACTGGCATGTTACGCTCGCTAAGCGCCGCG
>JAFWLX010000212.1 GCA_017510875.1 Atopobiaceae bacterium
GCATCGCAACAGGAGCGATTGTACGACTCAAGGCCTCTTCTGCCACAGGGGGACGGTTCTCCTGTGCCATATGAGCAATGCCACCGGAGAACCGTCCCCCTGTATCACCTCTGTATCACGACCCGCTATGGCATGCTGTGCGGGCTTATCACGAAGGCTACGAATCGGTTTGTGAGGTGAGGATATGTCTGCAGGTCGGACGCCCTATAGGGCCGTCTTCCTATCGTTTTGCGCGGTGGTCGCTCTGCTCGCATTCTTCGAGTAAGGTCCTAGTAGGAGCCAGGGCTTTGATGCCTCCACAAAACCGGGCACACTCATAGCTCGCGCCTCATGGTCCTAGTAGGTTCGAGTAAGGTCCTAGTAGGAGCCAGGGCTTTGATGCCTCCACAAAACTGGGCACACTCATAGCTCGCGCCTCATGGTCCTAGTAGGTTCGAGTAAGGTTCGAGTATGCCAGGACCGGACGTCTCGGAGAGGATGCGGAACGAAGGATTGCCCCTGTCCTGTCCTTCAGCTCCAGCTCTGACCTCATCATCCAAGTCTTCCTGGGGATGGGCGGGCGGGCCTGTCCAAACGCGCGCCTTGCGCGGGCAAACCTATCCGCCGCCGCGCCCAGAGACGTTCCCGCCCTTGCCCGGACCCCTGGTGACGACCCTGTTCCTCACCACCTCGTCGTGGACCGTGGAGGCGGACCTCCCCAGGGCGCGCGCCATTGACCGGCAGGACTCCCGCCTGTCCAGCCTGTGCTCGATCGAGCCCCTCTCCCTCCTGTCGAGCCTGCAGTACCCCTTCTTCTTCGTCTTCCTTGCCAACTCGAGATCCTTTCCCTCGGGCGGGCCGGACGTCCGCCACTTGGAAAAAGGATGCACTACCGTGCAGGACTCACCCGAACGCGTGCGGATGAGTCCTGAGAGAATGGGAGAGTGTACGGATGGGGCTGAAACTCAACTCGTTTCCCACGGTCAGCCCGGTGAGCTCCGAAAGGCGCATCTCGGTGTCTTGTTCTGCAGCTCGTGTGATATACTCAGTAGGTGACGCGGGGCGGTCTGTGGTAAGCCCTCCCGCGGCGATTGACAATACGTGATAGTCACGACTGCAGCCGCCTGCCAGGGCGGCTGCAGTCGTTTAGGTGGCTACCTGCTTACGGCGACCAGGACGATCGCCAGCAGGAGCAGCACAATGAGATACTTCAGGAACTCCGAAAACCTCACAACGACCACCTCCCCTTCGCGTCCCGATCCGGATCGAGTCCGGGCTGTCGGGCCAGGGAGAGCAGACACGCCCCGCGTCAGAAACTATTCTATCATGAAAAGCGTACAAACGTTCGAACAAAGCCTTTGGAGTAAATGAAGGGGGTAGGTGGAGCGGTCGCCAGGCTTCCGCCCCTGCTTACAGCATGTCGTTGGGGACGATCACGTCGATGACCTGGCCAATCACGCGGATTGGCTCGTCTCCTTCTATAACTATGTCGTCATAAGGCGCGTAGCTATCCGCCGAGAGCATGAGCGTCTTTGTGCCCCTGTTCCAGCGTCGCAAAAGCACCTGATGGTCTTCGGTCTCTACGATGACGATGTGCCCGTTAGAGGGCTCAAGATCGGGATCGAAGATGACAATGGAGCCTTCAGGACACACGCGACTCATGCAATCGCCTTCAACCAGCACGGCTTGCGCGTGTGGATGTTTCTCCAAAAGCGAGGCCTTCACCTCAACGCTGCGGCCGATTAGGTCGGTGTCGGAGAAGGCTCCCGCATGCACACGACCCAGCGTCACCAGGGGAACGGTTGCTGGTGCCGCGGCAAACACCGCGCCTTCTGCCAGCGGACGCACGTCGTTGAGGGGGAGGCCGTCGGGTGCAGCGGCCACAGCAGGGGAGCCCTGGACCGTGTCACCGGCATCGTCGTCCGCCTCGTCAAAGAACACTTGCTCGTGTACACCAAACAGCTTGGCCAGCGCAATAATCTTGTCGTGTCTGGGCTGGGTGGCACCGCGCTCCCAATGCGAGACAGAGCTGCGTGACACGCCGACAGCCTGTGCAACGTCCTCTTGCTCGAGCCCTGCCTGTATACGCAGCGTCTTTATGACATCACGCATGCTCATGGTGTGCTCCCCCAACAACGACAACAAGTAGGGGGTTGCGGGCATCTGCCGGCAGGCGTCCAAGGCGGTGCGCCGACACGCTCGCAAAAATCCCCATTGGTATGCGCTCGTAAAAACACACCGAACGACCAAATATGGTCATTGGTGCCCTCACGTACCCGCTGTGACTCACGTTGTGCCTACAAGCAGGTCAGAAGCGATTCATGCCATAAAGCATTGTTGGAAAGTTGGCTCTTTCTGCGCGTGCGCGCCCGTATAACAGAACCGTCTCTTGACAGCTACAAGTGAGATAAACTAACATGCAACCATGGAATTACATGACGAGGAGATGCAGAGAGGTAGAGGTCCTACACATATTGGAATAGGGTAGATTAGCACGTCAATGCCCCCAAACAAGTCATGAGGCAGAAGCGGTTTTATTGCTACACACCTAGGAAGGTTCGCCTGAGCAGATGAAGCCCCTTTCCTGCCCTATGTAGCGCTTTGCCCGATATGTTAGTTTCTCTCACTTACTGTGCATTGTCCTTGAACATCGACGAACGAAGACCGAGGAAGGTTGAACGGCAAAGTGGCGGTGGCAAGCGCAGAGAGCATAGGGGGGCTCAGACCCCTGTCCTTCCTTTGGGGCGTCGCACGCCGCGCGGCAGCCTCCGCTGGTAATCAACGGTGACGTTTTGAGATGGGGGCAAGTGGGTGTGGCATAACAGGCAGGCATCTCATGCCCCTATTCGGCGCTGGAAAGGCGACGAGGGGGTGTTGGAAGTGAAGGCGGCAACGCTAGACAGAGCCACTCTTGGTGGCATGCCGATAGGCAGGCGCACACCTCGTGGCAAACGCCGCTGGTACCTCGTGCACGTACCCGGCCGCGAGCAGGCGACCTGCGACAAGCTGAAGAGAATCATCCCGAGAACCCTTCTTGAGGACGCGTTCGTCCTGCGTAGGGAACGCATTCGCAAGCGCCACGGAGAATGGATAACCGACACCATCCCCATGTATGAGGGCTACATCTTCGTCGTCACGCGCGACGTAAACGCCCTAGATAAAGAGCTCAAGAAGCTCTCCTTTCCTGCACAGATCTGCAAGGGCGACAGCCGCTTCTATGCGCCATTAGCCGAGGAGGCTCAGGCTTGGTACGAGCAGGTGATGGACGCCTCGCACACCATCCGCAAGTCGACCGCCGTGATTATCGACGGCGTGCTCCACATCCAAGACGGCCCCTTGGTGGGCCAGGAGAACCGCGTGACCAACATCAAGCGGCGCCTCTCGCTTTGCGAGGTGGCCGTGGCCGATGGTGGCGGCGGTTTCTCAGAGACCGTGCCCTTCGTCATCCCCTTCAAGAGCTAGAGGTGACGGAGATGAGGCGCATAGAGGCGAACAAAACCTTCTACCGGGTATGCAAGAGCGTGTTTGACATCGTGTTCAGCGCGCTCATTATTCTTGTCCTTTTCATACCGTGCCTCATCTTCGCCTTATTCGTTGAGGCGGACACAAAAACC
>JAFWLX010000213.1 GCA_017510875.1 Atopobiaceae bacterium
ATAGATGGGCATCCTCATAGGCCTTGAGCGCGTGTCCCACGAATGGCCTGGCAAGCGTGTGCTGATTGACCAGACCATAGGCATCAACGAGGGCAACCGCATAGGTATCGTGGGCAAAAACGGCGATGGCAAGTCGACCTTGCTCGAGCTCATCGCGCATCAGATAGAGCCCGATGCGGGCAGCATCACCTATCGCAACAACATTGCGGTGGGCATGATTGGCCAGCAGGACCATCTATGCGATACCGACACCGTGTGCCATGCCGTGGTGGGGGACACGCCAGAGTACGTATGGGCCTCAGATCCCAAGGTGCGCTCGATCATCGAGGAGCTGCTCTCGGACATCAACTGGATGGGCACGGTGGGCGAGCTCTCGGGCGGTCAGCGCAGGCGTTGCGATCTGGCGCGTGTGCTGGTAGGCAACTGGGACGTCCTGCTTATGGACGAGCCCACAAACCACCTTGACCTGCACGCCATCACATGGCTGGCCGAGCACCTTAAGCGCCGCTGGCAGCCAGGCCAGGGGGCGCTGCTTCTGGTCACGCATGACCGGTGGTTTCTTGACGAGGTGTGCGAGCACATGTGGGAGGTTCACGATGGCGTGATCGAGCCCTTTGAGGGCGGATACTCTGCCTACATACAGCAGCGTGTCGAGCGTCAGCGCCAGGCGGCCGTGATGGAGGAGCGCAGGCAGAACATGCTGCGCAAGGAGCTCAACTGGCTGGCACACGGTGCCAAGGCGCGCACGAGCAAGCCCAAGTTTCGCATTGACGCTGCCATGGAGCTCATAGCCAACGACCCGCCGCTCAGAAACCCCATCGAGCTCAAACGCATGGCCGTGGGACGCCTGGGCAAGCAGGTGATCGAGATGCACGACGTGTGCTGCGCCTATGGCAACAACGAGGTGCTGCACAACATCAACTGGCTCATTGGCCCGGGGGATCGCTACGGCATCCTAGGCGAGAACGGTGCTGGCAAGACCACGCTGCTCAAGGTGATGACCGGTGCGCTCAAGCCCAGCAAGGGTCAGGTGAAGATTGGTGCCTCGGTAAAGTTTGGCATGCTCTCGCAGCAGCTTGAGGGCCTCTCTCAGTACGATGACTGGCGTGTGTCAGAGCTTTTGGGGCGCCACAAGCGCTACCTTATGGTAGACGGAAAGCCCCAGAGCCCCGAGCAGCTGCTAGAGCGCCTGGGCTTTGAGCGCCGCGAGTTTCCCACCTATATCAAAGATCTTTCGGGCGGGCAGCGTCGGCGCCTTGCCATCCTGTGCGTGCTTATGGAGGAGCCCAACGTGCTGGTGCTTGACGAGCCCGGCAACGACCTTGACACCGATATGCTGGCCGTGCTGGAAGACCTGCTTGACACCTGGCCAGGAACCCTGCTTATTGTGAGCCACGACCGCTACCTTATGGAGCGCGTGACCGATGACCAGTTTGCACTCATTGACGGGCGTGTTCGTCACGTGCCAGGTGGTGTGGACGAGTACCTACGGCTGCTTGACGCGCAGGTACGCCCCGATGCGGATGTGCGCAAGGGAGCAGAGGCTCAATCCGAGCAGGCGGCCGACTGCGCTCCCGCTGCCCAGGCCACGACGCTCTCAAACGCAGAGCGCCGGGCCGCAAAGAAGCGCTTTGACGCCATCACGCGCAAGTTGGAGAAGCTCTCGCAGCGGCCCGACGAGCTGCGTGCCGAGCTGCACGCGCTTGATGCCACCAACTACCAGGCTCTGCTCGACAAGCAGGCCCAGATAGCGGCAGCCGAGCAGGAACTAGAGGAGCTTGAGACCGAGTGGCTCGAGCTCTCCGAGATACTGGGGGAGTAGCGTATGTCAGAGCTGCTGCGGCGCTTCTTGCCACCATACAGAACCAAGGCGCTCGTGGGCGTGGTATGCAAGGTGGTCGAGGTGGTGTTTGACCTGCTCACTCCCATGGTTGTCGCAAGCATGATAGATGTGGGCGTGGGAAACCGCGACATGGGCTACGTGATGCGCATGGGCGGTGTGCTTGTGGTGTTTGCCCTGGTGGGCTACGCCTTTACCTGCGTGTGCCAAAGGCTGGCGGCAAATGTGTCGCAGGGCATGGGCACTGCCATCCGCAGCACCCTGTATGCCCACATCATGGAGTTGGACACACCCGAGGTCGACCGGTTTGGCACGCCCTCGCTTATCACACGGCTTACCGGTGACGTTAACAACGTGCAGGTTGCGGTGGCCATGGGTGTGCGCATGCTCGTGCGCTGGCCCTTTATTGCCGTGGGTTCCATTGTGGCGGCGCTTCTTATTGACGTGCGCCTGGGGGTCGTGTTCTTGGTGTGCACGCCCGCCATTGCGCTGGTCTTTGCGTTTGTCATGATGCGCTCGGTGCCGCTGTACGGTGCCATACAGACCAAGCTGGACACGCTTGCCCGCCTTGTGCGCGAGTCGTTGGAGGGCGTGCGTGTCATTCGCGCGTTTGGGCGCGAGAGCTTTGAGACCAAGCGCTTTGACGTTGCCGCTGACGACCAGGCAGACACCTCCATAGCGGTAGGTAAGCTCTCGGCAAGCCTTAACCCGGCCACCTTCATCATCATGAACCTAGGCGTCGTAGCCATCCTGTGGTCTGGGTCGTTTCGCATTGATGCGGGCAGCCTGACGCAGGGCGAGCTTGTTGCCTTTGTCAACTACATGACCCAGCTGCTCATATCCATTGGGTATGTGGCAAATCTGGTGGTCATCTTCATGCGAGGCTCAACGTCGGCCACCCGCATCATGGAGGTTCTTGACACCCAGCCACAGATTGTGGATGGGCCGCTGGGTTGGAGCGATCTGGCAAGGATGAGCAGAGATGCGCCTGTCGCTGGCGATGCCGGGGCCGCAAGGCCTGTCTCCCAGCTGGTCCTGCCAGCAACACCTGACCTTCCCGCACTGACCTTTGACCACGTGAGCTTCTCGTATGGCAAGGGCGCACCGGCGCTGCATGACGTGAGCTTTGCCCTTGCGCAGGGAGCGACGCTGGGCATTATCGGCGGCACGGGCAGCGGCAAGTCCACGCTGGCCCAGCTTGCCGTGCGTCTGTACGACCCAAGCGAGGGCTCCATCAGCCTGGGCAACATAGACATCACGCAGTACGAGCTTGCCATGCTGCGCATAGCGGTGTCAATGGTGCCCCAAAAGGCATCGCTCATCTCGGGGACCATTCGCGATAACCTGCGCTGGCGCAATCCTGCCGCAAGCGACGACGAGCTGTGGGAGGCACTTACCTATGCCGAGGCGGCAGACTTCGTGCGCGAGAAGGCCGACGGCCTTGACGAGCCCGTGGAGGCAGGCAGCAGCAACTTCTCGGGCGGCCAGCGCCAGCGCCTGACCATAGCGCGCGCCTTGGTGGGCTCACCGCGCGTGGTGGTGTTTGACGACTCTGCCTCGGCGCTTGACTATGCCACCGATGCCCGGCTGCGCGCCTCGCTCAAGAGGCTGCCAGCACACCCGACCATCGTGCTCATTAGCCAGCGCGTGGCGTCCGTGATGGGTGCCGACCAGATTCTGGTGCTTGACCACGGAAACATGGTGGGGCTGGGCACGCATCGCGAGCTGCTTGAGAGCTGTCCCGTCTACCGCGAGATCTGCCTCTCGCAGCTGCGTCCCGAGGAGGTGGGTGTGTAGCATGGCTGACCTCTATTCGGGTGCCGCGCTTGGTGGGGGAAGCATGGCGGCCATACGTAACGACGGTGACGATCGTGGCCCCAACGGCTCGTTTGCGCTTGATGGCGACCGCTACTCCACCTTAGAGGTCATCCGTCGCATCATGGCGTTCATGGGCTCGTCGGTACCGCTTCTGGTGCTCTCGATTGTGGCATCGGCCGTCTCGGTGGTGCTGCAGCTGTGGGTGCCCATCATCATTGGTGGGGCCATAGACCTCATGATCGAGGCGGGCAGGGTGGACTTTGTGGCACTTGGCCCGCAACTTGTCAGGCTGTGTGTGGTTGTTGCCTTGGCAGCCGCAACGCAGTGGCTCAGCGGGTACTTTACCAACCGGCTTTCGTACCAGACCATCTTGCGCATGAGATGTGCCGCCTACAAGAAGCTGCATAGCCTCCCGCTCTCGTTTGTGGACTCGCACGCCGCAGGAGACTTGCTCACGCGCATCACAGGTGACGTTGACCAGGTGGGCGATGGCCTGCTCCAGGGCTTTACCCAGCTCTTCTCTGGTGTGGTGACCATTGCGGGCACCTTGCTCTTTATGGCAAGCCTGTCTGTGCCCGTGACCATTGTGGTGGTGGCGCTCACGCCGCTTTCCATTGTGGTTGCAAGCCAGATTGCCCAGCATTCCTCGGCAAGCTTTGCTGCCCAGCAGCGCCTGCAGGGAGGCTTGGGCGCCTATGTCGAGGAGACGGTGTCAAACCAGAAGCTGCTCTCAATCTTCTCGCGCGGTGACTATTGCCAGGCAGAGTTCAATGACATAAACATGGCGCTCAACGAGGCGGGGGAGCGTGCGCAGTTTGTGAGCTCGCTCACCAACCCTTCAACGCGCATTGTTAACAACTTTATCTATGCGGCTGTTGCCGTGGTGGGCTGCTCGTGCGTTATATCGGGGTGGCCCTCGGTGCTTACGGTGGGACAGGTGCAGAGCTTCCTGAGCTACTCCAACCAGTACATGAAGCCCTTCAACGAGATAAGCGGCGTGGTCACGCAGCTGCAGGCGGCGCTTGCCTCGGCCCGGCGCGTGCTTGCGCTGCTCGATGCGCAGGACGAGGAGGCAGATGCTCCCGACGCACTGGTGCTGAAAGACCCGGCGGGCGAGCTTGCCTTTAAGAACGTGGGCTTCTCGTATGTAAAGGGACGTCCGCTGCTTGCTGGCATCGACTTCTGCGCGCGTCCAGGCGAGCGCATTGCACTGGTGGGTCCCACAGGCTGTGGCAAGACCACGCTCATCAACCTTCTGCTGCGGTTCTACGACCTTGACGAGGGACGCATTCTTGTCGATGGTCACGATGTGGCTGGGTGCACGCGCGCAAGCCTGCGGGCATGCTTTGGCATGGTGTTGCAGGACACCTGGCTTTTCTCGGGAACCATTCGAGACAACATCTCGTACGCCAAGCCCGAGGCAAGCGATGCCCAGATCCAGGAGGCGGCCAGGCGCGCCCATGCGCACGAGTTTATCATGCAGCTGCCAGACGGCTATCAGACCATGGTGGGCGAGGGAGGGGGCGCGCTCAGCCAGGGCCAGCGCCAGCTGCTCTGCATTGCCCGCGTGATGCTGGCCGACCCTCCCATTCTGCTGCTTGACGAGGCCACAAGCTCAATCGACACGCGCACCGAGATGCAGGTGCAGGACGCCTTTGACCGCATGATGGAGGGCCGCACCTCGCTGGTGGTGGCGCATCGCCTATCCACCGTGCGCGAGGCGGACAAGATTCTGGTAATGCAAGGCGGCAGGATAAGCGAGCAGGGCACGCACGAAGAGCTGCTTGAACGCGACGGCTTCTACGCGCACCTGTATGAGTCACAATGGGAGGGGATGGAATGAGTGATTGGAACCAACCGTTAAAGGGGGAGTCATATGTATGATGTGATAGTGATAGGGGCGGGTGTCTCGGGCTGTGCGATAGCCCGCGAGCTTGCTCGCTACGACTGCAGCGTGTGCGTGGTCGAGAGAGACGAGGACGTGTGCTGCGGTACGTCAAAGGCTAACTCGGCCATCATCCATGCGGGCTTTGATGCAGATCCGGGCTCGCTGATGGCAAGGCTCAACGTTAAGGGCAACGCCCTTATGTACGAGTGGGCCAAAGACCTTAACTTTGCAGCCCTGCAGATTGGCTCTCTTGTGGTATGCGTGAGCGAGTCTGACATGGCCGGCCTCGAGATGCTCAAGACGCGCGGCGAGAAAAATGGTGTGCCTGGGCTTCGCATCATCGACCGCAAAGAGCTGCTGCAGATGGAGCCCAACATCTCGGACAACGCAGTGGCGGCCCTGTGGGCGCCCACCGGCGGCATTGTGGATCCCTTTGGGCTTACGGTTGCGCTTGCCGAGAACGCCGCTGCCAATGGTGTCACCTTCCGCTTCAACGCTCCCGTGAGCGCCATAAGCCGCACCGACAACGGCTGGCTGGTCATTGCTGGAGACCAGACGCTAGAGGCGCGCGCCGTGGTCAACGCTGCTGGCGTCTATGCCGATAACATCCATAACCTGTTTTTGGAACTGGTCGAAGATCACAAGGACACATGCACGCCGCTCTCAGAGCCTGCCGTTGCCGATGCTCCGCTCTCGATTGTGGCTCGCAAGGGCGAGTACTACCTGCTGGACACCACCGCAGGCCAGCATGTGCACCACACCATCTTTATGCTGCCCACCATCATGGGCAAGGGCGTGCTGGTGTCGCCTACCGTGCACGGCAATCTTATTGTGGGTCCCACGGCCGCAGATGTTGACGACAAGGAGGCAACCAACACTACCTCGGTGGGTCTTCAGGAGGTTGCCCTCAAGTCCTCCTTTACGGTAAAGGACGTGCCCCTGCGTGAGGTCATCACCACCTTTGCCGGCCTGCGTGCGCATCAGGAGGCGCACGACTTTGTGATTGGCGAGCTAGAGGGCGGATGCGGCCTCTTTGACTGTGCGGCTATAGAGAGCCCGGGCCTTACGAGCGCGCCCGCCATTGGCCAGATGGTATCTGGCCTGGTTGCCGAGCGTCTGCAGCTTACCAAAAAGCCCGAGGAAGCCTTTGATTCCACGCGTCCTGGCGTGGTCAACCTCGTTATCACCGACTTTGACGACTGGGACAAGCTCTGCCAGGAGGACCCGCGCTACGGCAACATCGTGTGCCGCTGCTGCCGCGTGAGCGAGGCGCAGATTGTGGATGTCATCCATCGCAACCCAGCGGCAACCTCGCTCGATGCCATAAAGCGTCGCACGGGTGCAACCATGGGACGCTGCCAGGGTGGCTTCTGCACGCCCAAGATCATGGAGATCCTGCAGCGCGAGCTGGGTATCTCGGCAGATCAGATCACCAAGCGTGGCCCTGGCTCCGAGCTTGTTGTTGGTAAGAACAAGGACCGTATCCTGCCTTCGCAGGACAGCGAAAGGTAAGGTGAGCATGATGGCAAAGACCACAGAGCAGCACGCTGTCGTTGTTGTGGGCGGAGGTCCCGCAGGCCTTGCGGCGGCCATTGCGGCGTATGAGGCAGGGGAGAGCGACGTCCTGGTTCTTGAGCGCGACACACAGCTAGGCGGCATCCTCAACCAGTGCATCCACAACGGCTTTGGCCTGCACACCTTTAACGAGGAGCTGACCGGCCCCGAATACGCTGCGCGTTTTATTGACAAGGCAGCCAGTCTGGGCATTGAGTATCGCCTGGGTACGATGGTCATCGACGTGTCTGAAGAGCGTGTGGTCACCACGGTATCGGCCGAGGATGGCGTGCAGAGCATCAAGGCAGGAGCGGTGGTGCTGGCCATGGGTTGCCGCGAGCGCCCGCGTGGCGCGCTGGCCACACCGGGCTTCCGTCCGGCAGGCGTCTACTCGGCCGGTACTGCACAGCGCCTGGTAAACATCGAAGGCGAGCTGCCCGGCCGCGAGGTGGTCATCCTTGGCTCGGGTGACATTGGACTCATCATGGCCCGGCGCATGACGCTTGAGGGCGCTCACGTTGCCTGCGTGGCCGAGATCATGCCCTACTCGGGAGGTCTTAAGCGCAACATCGTACAGTGCCTTGATGACTTTGGCATCCCGCTGCTTCTCTCGCATACCGTTGTAGATGTAGAGGGTCGCAACCGCGTTGAGGCGGTGACCATAGCCCAGGTTGACGAGAACCTCAAGCCCATCCCCGGCACCGAGGTCCGTTATCCCTGCGACACGCTCATGCTCTCGGTGGGACTTCTTCCCGAGAACGAGCTCTCACGCGAGGCGGGAGTGCAGCTCTCGCCGGTCACGCGTGGCCCTGTGGTGGACCAAAGCCTGCAGACGAGCATTCCGGGCATCTTTGCCTGCGGAAACGTGCTGCACGTGCACGACTTGGTGGACTTTGTGAGCCAAGAGGCGGCTGCTGCGGGCGAGCAGGCGGCGCGCTATGTGCAGGGCGGCTGCCAGACTGTGGCAGAGCGTGGCGTTCCTGTTGTTGCCACAGACGGCGTGCGCTACACCGTTCCGTCCTATGTGGACCCACAGCGCATGGATGACACGCTTACCGTGCGCTTCCGTGTGGCCAACGAGTACCGCAACCGCTATGTCTCGGTCTACCTAAACGACAAGCGCATACAGCATCGCAAGAAGCGCGTGATGGCACCCGGCGAGATGGAGCAGGTCATGCTCAAGCGCTCCGACCTGCTGGCGTGCGAGGACCTGTCGCAGATTACGGTCAAGCTAGAGGAGGAGTAGCCATGGCACAAGAGATTCGCGAGCTTATCTGCATAAACTGCCCTATGGGCTGCCCTCTTAAGGTTACGCTGGAAGATGGCGTGGTGCTGTCGGTCGAGGGCAACACCTGCCCGCGTGGCGAGACCTACGGCAAGAAGGAGGTCACCAACCCCACGCGTATCGTAACCACAACCGTGCCCGTGGACGGCAGTGCCACCGAGCGCATGGTCTCGGTCAAAACCGCTACCGACATTCCCAAGGGCAAGATCTTTGACGTGGTAAGGGAGCTAAAGGACGTACGCGCCCAGGCCCCCATTGCCATCGGTGACGTTGTGCTTGCCAACGTTGCCGGCACCGGCGTGGACGTGATAGCCACCAAGAACGCATAGCGATTATTCGCTGCGGGGCCGTAACAGAAGGGCCTCGGGGACTCCGCCCCCACGGGATGGCGGGGAGGCATACCTCGTGGCTCCGCTTCGGCTAAGCGCTCCGCCCTTACGGCGCGGCAGCTGCGGACTTTTGTAC
>JAFWLX010000214.1 GCA_017510875.1 Atopobiaceae bacterium
GCCTGTCCCCAACTGTCACTTCTCTGCCAGGCGATTGAGGCAAAGTGCTAGCTCTCCCATGAGCACGCACTCCTCGTAGTTGGCAATACCCACAAGCTCGGGCACGGCCGTGGCGGGCAGCATCGTCTCCATCTCCTCACGTAGCTCGTCCATGTCGGGCAACAGATCGCACCACACATAGATGACCTCGGGGGCAATGGTACAGGCCACACTGGTAAGATAGCTTGCTACCAGCTGACGCATACCGTTCACGCGCCATGCCGCCTCTTCTAGGTCCATGTCCAGCTTAAAGCGCCTTGCCAAACAACCCAAATGGCCAGAGCGACCGCCCCGTCCCACAAGCGGTTTGCCCTGAATCACGTAGCCCTGTGTTCCCTCGAAGATGCCAATGGCCTGCGCATGGAATACAACGTTCTCGTAAGTGTCCTGCGTAACGTAGCAACCCACGGCCGCCGCCGTAGCGTTGTTGTCCACATATACCGTTGTGCCCGAAAGCGCACCGATCTCTTGCGCGAGCGAATGGCGAAACTCCTTGCCCTCATGCACGACCACGATGTCGCCGTTGTCAGCCATACCCGGAACCGCAATGCCTATGGCATCAAACTGGCCCAGTTCCCATCCCTCGACGCGCAGGGTAGCCATAAGGTCTTTGAACATGCCCTTGTCATAGCGACGACGTACCAACATGCCCGAAAGGGCAATATCGCCGTGGTCGTACACACGATACGCAAGCGTTGGCTCGTCCTCACGCAGGATGTAGCTCACCGACAGAACCACCTTGGTCTTGTCATGGGGGCGCTTGAGCGAGAGCGTCTTTCCCTCGCCATCCATACGGTTGCCCGAAACCGCCTCGACCACAATCCTCAGGACGCCAGCAGCGTCATACGAACCAAACACCTTGCCTGGCAGTTCGATGATGAGCGTATCGGGCAAAGCCTCCGCAAGCTCTTTGCGTTTATAGCCAACCTGCGGGGCAAGCAAGACGGCGGCATAGTCGGCGCCACAATCCTCAACCTGCTCTATGGGCACGGCCGAGAACTCGTAGTCAAGTCCCAAGCCCTCTGCGGTCTCGTTGAGCTTGTTGGCAAAAAAGGTGGTGGTCATGCCGCACGTGCAGCATAAAAGCACGCGAGTCACCTGCTTGTGATTGAGGTCATAGATGGCAGTTGCCATCTCGCGCATGAGATCCTTGGCACGCTCAAGATCCTCCAACTCAAAGTGAAGGAAAAACTCAGTCTCGCCATCCGAGATGCGCTCAAGGCGCAGCTCCACCACGCAGCTGCCGTCCAGTTCGTAGAAGTTGACTCCACCACGTACCTGCTCGCCCTCGATGATCACGTTGCCATCGGCATCCTCCGACAGCGTGCAACCCTCAAGCTGCTGCTGCAAAATCCATGTTCGGTATGCAGAAACAAGCTCGCTGTGGGAATCCATGGTAATCTCCCCTACTCATGAGGTCATATTGTCTGCTACAGCAACTATATCGAAGGAACTAGCCGCGCGCCATGCCCGTTTTGATTCAAAGGGAATCTCTTCCAGGCGCCGTGGTACACCAGCGCGACATAATGAAATCACTTGCACAGCTCTGTTCTGCCTTCGTTCTTACAGAACCGATCACCTGCCGTGTTATTGGCATCGTGAAGAACAATGGAGCAGAGCTGTGCAATCCTAGAAGTTGAGGCTATACCAGCCCCGTTGTCTCGTCTATGCCCAGCACGATGTTCATGTTCTGTACCGCCGCACCCGAGGCACCTTTGCCCAGATTGTCAAACAGCGCTGTGACAGAGGTGCGCTCGTCGTTGCCACAGACCACAATGCGAAGCATGTTGGTGCCGGCAAGCTCGTTGGCGTAAAGGGTAGGCCCGTCTTCGCCTAAGGGGGCCACGCTCACCATGCGCTGGCCGGCATAGTGGGCGCTCAGGCAGGCATGCACGTCTGCCGTAGTTGGGGAGCCCGTAAGAAGCGCATTGTGCAGCATGATGGTGGTAGCCATGCCCTTGTAGTAGTCGTCTACCACTGGCAAGAAGACGGGCGCTCGGTCCAGCCCGCACACCTTTTGCATCTCGGGCAGGTGCTTGTGCGCAAGCGAGAGACCATAGATACCCGGCGAGTCAAGCTCCACGGGGCGCTCGCTTGCCTCGTAGCTGGCAATCATCTGCTTGCCACCGCCTGAGTAGCCCGTGAGCGAGAAGCAGGTAAGTGGGCAGTCCGACAAGACCATACCAGCCTGCACCAGCGGTGCCGTCACCGAGATGAAGCCCGTAGCATGGCAACCCGGGTTGGCCACACGCTTACTGGAGGCGATGGCGGCGCGCTGCCCAGCGTTTAGCTCCGGAAAGCCGTAGGTCCAGTCCGGTGCCGTGCGATGTGCCGTGGAAGCATCAATTATGCATACGTCCGGGTTCTCGACGAGCGCAACTGCTTCCCTTGCGCCCTCATCGGGCAAGCAGAGAAACACTATGTCGGCAGCATTGATAAACTTTGCCCGCTCGTCATTGTCATGACGCTTGTCCTCGTCTATGCGCAAAAGCTCAAGGTCGTCGCGCGAGCCAATGCGGTCAAAGATCTGCAGGCCTGTGGTCCCGCTCTGTCCATCTATATACACCCTTGGCTTTGCCATCGCTCGTCCTTTCCATTACTCATCAGGAATGCATCGCTGCCGCATACGGTGCGGTTGCTTTTCACGGGCGGGCCCGGACGGTGAAAAGCAACGCGTTGTGAGTCACCTTGCGAACAATTCTGCATTCATGCTTGACTCGCTATCCCCTTGTGGTATGTTCACGCACAAAACTCTCGTAAAACAGCATATCACCGTATCGATATGCACATAGAGGAGCTAATGATGCGAGCGGATATTAACGTATGCGAAACAGGGGTCATCATCCGACGACGATGCGCCTAACTTGCACCGCTTGTCCACCCATATCCCTTCTCAAGAAACGAGAGACTCATGAGCGACCTTGAACTCATTGCCGTTCCTAGCAGCATCACCGATCCTGCCAGCTTTGGCTTTACCCCCTGCGAGGGAGGCGTGTGTGCATCCGCAGGCATAAGCGCCGCAGGCGTCCATGCGGGATTTCGCGATGAGCCCGAGCGCAAGGACATGGCACTCGTAGCTGCCGACAAGCCCTGCGTTTGTGCTGCTACCTTTACCAAAAACTGCTTCTGCGCAGCACCTGTTCAGGTGTCACGCGAGCGCGCGGCCTCGGGCCATGCCCAAGCGGTCATTCTCAACTCGGGCAATGCCAACGCATCAACCGGCGAGCCTGGCGTTGAGGTTGCCAAGGCCTCAACTGCCATTGTGGCGCACGAGCTTGGCTGTGCCGAGGATGATGTGCTTGTTGGCTCCACTGGCGTGATTGGCAAGCAGCTGCCTTTGGACCCCTACAAAACCGGCGTTCCCGCTGCCGTCGCAGCCCTTGACCACTCCCCCGCCGCGGCACATGACGCTGCACGCGCCGTCATGACCACCGACACCGTTCCCAAGGAGGTCTCGCTCGAAGGGCCCGTGCCTTGCGGCAAGGATGGTGACAACGTGACCGTGCATGTGGGAGGCTTTGTCAAGGGCTCGGGCATGATACAGCCCAATATGGCCACCATGCTCTGCGTGCTCTCTACCGACGCGCCGCTCACGGCTCGCGCTGCCCAAGCCGCCCTCTCCGCCGCCGTGAGCCAGACCTTCAACAAGGTTACCGTTGACTCGGACACCTCGACCAACGACACCTGCATCCTGCTTGCCACCGGTGCGGCCGGCGGCGAGGATATCGAGGAGAACACCAAGGCCTTTGACCTTGTGGCAACAGCCATCCGCTGTGCCTGCGAGAATCTGGCCCGAAAGATTGCCGCCGACGGCGAGGGAGCCACCAAGCTCGTCACGGTTGATGTGGTGGGTGCCCCAAACGATGCAGATGCCGATACCGTTGCGCGCTCTATAGCCAACTCGCCCCTGGTGAAGACGGCCATCTTTGGCCACGACGCCAACTGGGGCCGCATTGCCGCTGCCGCAGGAAAGTGCGGGATTGTCTTTGACCAGTACGGTGTGGACATCGACTTTTTAGGCGTGCCCGTGCTGCGCGCAGGCCTGCCGCTGCCCATGGACGAGGACGATATGCTTCGCCGCTTTGAGGGCAACGAGGTAACCATTGCAATAGACCTTGGGGTTGGCAACGCACATGCACGTATCTGGACCTGCGATCTTAGCTATGACTACGTGACCATCAATGGAGACTATCGCACCTAACCTGTGTTGATAGAGAATACCCTGCCCGTAACTGACGAAGGGGCAATTTTATCTCACGGCAGAAGATGGTCGCAGCCAAAACGCACGGTGTCGTTTGTCTCCTCTTCATAGCCGTCAAGGCCCCAGCGATACCGGTACACACCACCCACGAAAGGACCCATCATGCGCAGACGTGACGCCCGCGAACGTGAGAAAGCCCTCGAGAAGGCAAAGATCCTCACCGAGGCCCTGCCTTGGATTCACAAGCACAACGGACAGACCGTCGTCGTCAAATACGGTGGCGCTGCAATGGAGGACGCCGAACTCATGCAGCAGGTTGTTGCCGACCTTGAGCTGCTTAAGCTCATGGGTATGCGCGTAGTACTTGTGCATGGCGGCGGCAAGGCCATCAACAAGCTACTGGAATCCCTTAGTCTACCCGCCGTCTTTAAGGACGGCCTGCGCGTGACCGACGACGCCACCATGGAAGCCGTGCAAATGGTGCTGGTGGGTAAAGTTAACCAGCAGCTGGTGTGGGCGCTCAACGAGTACGGCAACAACGCAGTAGGCCTCAGCGGTGCAGACGGTAAGACCTTCAAGTGCAAGCAGGTTGACCCCGAGCTGGGCCGCGTGGGCACCATCACCAAGGTGAACACGCATCTTATCGAGTCCATCCTGGACGATGGCTACGTGCCCGTGATTGCCACCGTGGGCTCTGGTCCCGACGGCTTCTACAACATCAACGCTGACGTGGCGGCAAGCCAGGTGGCGCAGGCCCTTGGCGCCGAGACGTTAATCTACCTTACTGATGTGGACGGGTTCTACCGCGAGTTTGGCGACGACGACAGCCTCATTGCCAACATGACCAAGGCAGAGGCGCACGAGCTTCTTGAGGGCGGCACGCTTGCCACAGGCATGATTCCCAAGATCCGCTCCATCGTGGAGGCACTGGATTCTGGCGTACGCGACGTACGCATCCTCAACGGCACCTTCCCTCACTCACTGCTGCTCGAGATCTTTACTGACGCCGGCATTGGCACCATGTTCACCCAAGGAGATGAGTAGGCCATGACAGATACTTCGACTTCCTTTAGCGGAGTTACCGCACAAGCCAAAGAGTTGGATGACGCATACGTAATGCATACCTATGGCAGGCTTCCCGTCGAGTTTGTCTCGGGCAAGGGTGCCGAGCTCACCGACGTCAACGGCAAGGTCTATCTTGACTTTCTCGCCGGCATTGGCTGCGCGAGCCTGGGACATGCCAACCCCGTGATTGCCCAAGCCGTAAAGGAGCAGCTTGACCGTGTGTGGCAGGTGGGCAACTACTACTACGTGGAGCACCGCGGCGACCTTGCACAGAAGCTCTCTCAGCTGCTCTCCACTACCACCGATGAGCTGGGGCACGTGACCGGTAGCACGGGCAGCGTATGGAAGACCTTCTTTGCCAACTCGGGCGCCGAGGCCAACGAGGGAGCCCTTAAGGTGGCCCGCCGTTGGGGCGAGCGCAAGCTTGATGGTGCTGCCGGCATCATATCAGCGCGTCAGAGCTTTCACGGCCGCACGCTTGCCACACTTGCAGCAACCGGACAGGACGTGTTCCACAAGAGCTTTGGACCCTTCCCGCAGGGATTTGACTACGTACCCCTCAATGACCTTGATGCGCTGACCAAGATGGTTGACGCAGGGGGAGCCTGCGCGGTCATGCTCGAATGCGTACAAGGCGAGGGTGGCGTGTGGCCGGCAGACCTGGACTACCTGCGCTCCGTTCGCAAGCTGTGTGACGAGCGTGGCCTTCTGTTTGTGGTTGACGAGGTGCAGACCGGGTTCTTCCGCTGCGGCGCACCATTCTCGTTCCAGCTGGCGGGCATCGAGCCCGACGTGGTAAGCATGGCAAAGGGCATTGCCTCGGGATTCCCCATGGGAGGCGTTGCCGCACGTGCCGAGCTGGGAGATCTGCTGGTACCCGGCGACCATGGCTCCACCTTTGGCGGGAATGCCCTGGCTGCGGCCGCAGGACTTGCAACCGTAGAGGAAATGCTCAGCACGGGCCTTGGCGAGCACGTCATAGCCACTGGAGCGCATCTTGCCCAGAAGCTGACAGAGCTTCCACATGTGACGGAGGTGCGTGGACGCGGTCTTATGCGCGGAGCACAATTTGACGCCCCCATTGCCACCGCCCTGGTGGACGAGGGCCTTGCGGAAGGTCTGGTGCTCAACCATATTGGCGACTCCATCCTGCGCTTCCTCCCCCCGCTTGTGGTATCAGACGAGCAGATTGACACAATGGCAGAGCGTCTGGCCCGACTGATTGACAAGGTGGCGTAGATCTGTTCAGGTCTTTACTTCCATTATTGGATGTGCGCGGCCCCGTATGGAGGGCCGCGCACTGTTTTCACGGGCAGGCCAGGGCTCTGCGACGTATAATGGGGTGCATTCCAAGTGATACGTCACCTCTAGGTTAGGACGGAGATTTACGATGGGTGATTCTAAGAAGCATCGGCTGGTTACGCGCAGCGACTTTGACGGACTTGTCTGCGCGATGATCCTCAAGGAAAAGGGCCTCATCGACGAGATCAAGTTTGTGCATCCCAAAGATGTGCAGGATGGCAAGGTTGACATCACCTCAAACGACATCACTACCAACCTGTCGTTTGATCCACGCGTAGGCATTGCCTTTGACCATCACGAGTCCGAGCTCACCCGCAACGCCGGTGTCGATTACGAGGGACGTTACATCATTGATGGTGACGCCAAGAGCGCCGCGCGCGTGGTGTATGACTACTATGGAGGTAAGGAAGCACTCCCCCGCATCAGCGACGATCTGATGGAGGCCGTCGACAAGGGTGACTCGGCAGACTTCACACTTGAGGAGATCCTTGACCCCCAGGACTGGGTGCTCATGAACTTCCTCATGGACGCACGCACGGGCCTGGGTCGCTTCCACAACTTCCGCATCTCCAACTACGACCTGATGATGGAGCTCATTGACTACTGCATGGAGCATCCCATCTCCGAAGTCCTCGAGCTTCCCGATGTAAAGGAGCGCGTGGAGCTCTACTTTGACCAGCAGGAGAAGTTTACCGCTCAGGTCAAGGAGCTTGCCCGCGTAGAAGGCCGCGTGGTTGTTCTTGACCTGCGCGATACCGATACCATCTATGCCGGCAACCGCTTCATGATCTACGCCCTGTTCCCCGAGGCCCAGATTTCAGTGCACGTGGCTTGGGGTTTCCGCAAGCAGAACACTGCCGTCATGATTGGCAAGTCCATCATCGACAAGCGTAGCGAGACCAACATTGGCGAGATCTGCCTTAAATATGGTGGCGGCGGACACCGTAATGCCGGTACCTGCCAGCTTGACAACGACAAGGTGGACGAGCTCCTCCCCCAAATCATTGCCGAGCTCAACGCAGGCTGCACGCCGCTGTAAGATGCGTTTCCCGGAAGGATTGCCAGCCATGGCTTCTAGCCGCACGCACAAGTCGCAGAGGACGCCTGTCGTCCTCTGCGTTTTTCTTTTGCTTGCCTTTGCACTCACCCTTCTCGCCCTTGTCCCAAACCTTGCGCATGCCACAAACGACAGCACTACGGTAAGGGTGGGCTACTACGAGAACGAGGTCTTCGAGGAGGGGGCGCAGGAGGGAGCGCGCAAGACGGGTTATGCCTATGAGTACTACCGCAAGTTGCAGGAGTACACAGGCTGGAACTATGAGTATGTCTACGGCGACTATGCCGACCTTTACCAGATGCTGCTTGATGGCGACATCGATCTTCTTGCTGGCTTGGCTTGGCGCGAGGACCGCGCTGCAACCATAGGATATCCCAGCATCCCCATGGGTAACGAGTCATACAACCTGGTACGCCACGACAGCGATGAGGACATCACCGACAACCCCGCATCGCTTGAGGGAAAGCAGATTGGCGTACTCGACAGTGCCATGGCCGAGATACTCAACGATTACCTTTCGGAACACAACGTGAATGCCAAGGTAGCTGTCTATCCCAGCATTGACTCACTCCTCGCCTCCTTTGACAAGCATGTGGTGGACGTTATCGTGGCCGAAGGTGACGGTGCCTACGGTCGCAACCACGCTGAGGTAATATGCTCCATCGGCACTTCCGATTACTATCTGTGCGTCAATGCCCAGCGCCCCGACCTGCTGGCCCAGCTTAACGACGCACAAACTCGGCTTGCCGTAGACGAGCCAGCCTTCATGAGCTCGTTGCAGGCAAAGTACTACCCCATCAGCCTCTCAAGCAGGGCTTTCTCGCAAGTCGAACAGAATTGGCTGCGAGAGCACCAGAAGCTGCGCGTAGGGTACCTTAACAACTACCTGCCCTACAGCGACACCAATAACGCAGGCAAGGTTACCGGCATCGTAAGCGACATCTTTCCCAAGATGCTTCATGATCTTGACCAGCAGGACATCGAGCTCACGTACGAATCTTTTGACAGCTACGACGACATGATCGCCGCCATAGGCCAAGGAGACATCGATGTGGCCTTTCCGGTTGGCGGCGGGCTCTACTTCTCTGAGGAAAACGGCATCTACCAGTCAAATCCTGTGCTCTCCTTATCTACCGAGCTGGTCTACAAGGGCGAATACACAGACGAAGTGACGACATTGTTTGCAGTCAACGCAAACAACCGCATGCAGTATTACTACATTCTCACGCATTTTCCCGACGCGCAGATTAAGCTCTACCCCTCCATAGAGGACTGCCTTGACGCCGTGGTGTCAGGCGAGGTTACCTGCACCACGCTCAACGGCCTGCGTGCCAATGACATTCTGAGAAACAGCCGATATGCTGACCTCTCGCCCAGGCAGCTAAGCGACACCGACGACCGCTGCTTTGGAGTGCATATTGGCAACGAAGGCCTGCTCAAGCTGCTCAATCGCGGCCTCTACGTGCTGGGAGACGACTACGCGCGCGACATGGCCTACCGCTACACCGATATGCTCTACAGCTACACCATCATGGACTTTGTGCGCAGCCACCTAGTGCTGGTGGGCCTCACACTATTTGCCGTGGCAGGCCTCATAGTCTCCTTTCTTGTAAGCGACATGCGCCGCACCAAGCGGCAGATGCTTGACAAGGAGATCGCACGCGTAGAACTTGAACGCAAGAATGAGGAGCTGGCGCAGAGCCAAGAGGCGCTTTCCGGCGCTCTGGTAGCCGCCGAGCAGGCTAATCGCGCAAAGACCACCTTCCTCAACAACATGTCGCATGACATCCGCACGCCCATGAATGCCATTGTGGGCTTCACGACACTTGCCGCCGAGCATGTAAAAGACGCCGAGCAGGTGCAGGACTATCTTGAAAAGATTGCCATATCAAGCCAGCACCTGCTCTCGCTCATCAACGACGTGCTTGACATGAGTCGCATCGAGAGCGGAAAGGTAACCATAGAAGAGACCGACGTGCACCTGCCCGACCTGATAGATGACCTGAGGACCATCATTGCGCCAGATGCGGCAGCAAAGCACCAAGAACTGCTGTTTGACATGCAGAATGTGACCGACGAGGACATTGTCACCGACCGGCTGCGCCTGAATCAGATTCTGCTCAACATCTTGTCGAATGCCGTCAAGTTCACACCTGTGGGTGGCACTATAAGCCTGCATGTTACCGAGCGACCCACCACATCGCCCAACGTGGCCTGCTATGAGTTTCGTATCAAAGACAACGGCATTGGCATGAGCGAGGAGTTCCAAAAGATCATCTTTGACGCCTTTACACGCGAGAAGAGCACCACGGTGAGCGGCATCCAGGGAACAGGCCTGGGCATGGCCATTACCAAGAACATCGTGGACATGATGGATGGAACCATAGAGGTGCACAGCGTTGAGGGCAAGGGCTCCGAGTTCATCGTCTCTCTGCCCTGCAAGTTCTATGAGAAGCAGGAGAAGAGGGCGAGCGCAAAGGCAGACTTGCCCGACTTCTCGGGCAAGCGTGTTCTTTTGACCGAAGACCATGAGCTCAACCAGCAAATTGCACGGGCCATCCTTGAGGGCGTCGGCCTTTCCATGGAGATTGCCCATGACGGCACCGAGGCCGTAGAGATGGTTGAGGCCGCACCCGCAGGCTACTACGACGCGATTCTTATGGACATCCAGATGCCCGTCATGGATGGTTACGAGGCAACACGGCGCATTCGTGCGCTTCCTGACAAACAGAAGGCATCCGTCCCCATTATTGCCGTGACGGCCAACGCCTTTGAAGAGGACCGCAAGGCATCGCTCGACGCAGGCATGAACGGTCATCTGGCAAAGCCATACGAGATTCCCAAGATGATGGAGACACTCGGCGAGGTTTTAGGCCAGTCATAGGAACACCGCACTTGTGAGATAATGCAACATTACGTGAACAACCGCACCTTCAGGGAGCTTATCCATGTCCAACACCCCAGAGCGTCCAAGCTTTCCCAAACGCGCCGTAATCACCGGCGGCATGCCCTACGGCAACAAGAACCTGCACTTTGGCCATATAGGCGGCGTATTTGTGCCCGCAGACTTCTTTGCCCGCTTCCTGCGCGACCGCATTGGCGAGCAGAACGTAATCTTTGTCTCGGGAACCGACTGCTATGGCTCACCCATCATGGAGGGTTATCGCAAGAAGGTCGAGGACGAGGGTTACCAGGGCTCCATCATCGATTACGTACGCGCCAACCATGAGGACCAGAAGCGCGCGCTTGATCGCTACGAAATCTCGCTCGACCTGTACGCTGGTTCGGGTCTCGAGCCTGCCGCCCCCATCCATGCCAAGCTCTCCGACGAGCTGATTCGCCGCCTTCACGAGCAGGGCACGCTGCTCAAGCTCTCCACGCGCCAGTTCTTTGACGTAGAAGCGGGGCAGTTTCTCAACGGTCGCCAGGTAATCGGTCGCTGCCCCGTGCGCGGCTGCAAGAGCGAGAAGGCCTATGCTGACGAGTGTGAACTGGGCCACCAGTTTGACCCTGAGGAGCTCATTGCGCCTGTCTCGCAGCTTACCGGCACCACACCCGAGCTGCGCCCGGTTGACAACTGGTACTTTGACCTGCCTGCTTTCCGAAAGACGCTCGAAGACCTCATGGACGAGTGGGACGCAGATCCCCAGGTGCGTGACGTGGTCACAAAGACCGTACGCGAGTCTCTGGTAGACCCCGTAATCTACATACAGAACAAGTTCCGCGAGAGCTTTGATGCCGTACGAGACCAGCTGCCCGCCCACGAGCTGCGTGAGGCCGAGGGCAATCAGCAGTCGTTCTCGGTGGCCTTTGAAAACTGGAGGACGCGCGACAAGGCTCGCGAAATCCTTGAGGCAGCTGGCGTGCGCTTCCGCACAGGCAAGACCCTGCTGCCCTTCCGCATTACCGGCAACATAGACTGGGGTGTACCGGCTCCCGTCATCGACGGCCTGGAGGGCCTTACCGTATGGTGCTGGCCCGAGAGCCTGTGGGCGCCCATCTCGTTTGTGCAGACAGTCCTTGCCTATGCACCGGAGGGCCGCTACAGCTCGACTGACTGGCGCGACTGGTGGTGCGCAGATGACGCCCGCGTGTTCCAGTTTATTGGCCAGGACAACATCTACTTCTACTGCGTGGCACAGCCTGCCATGTGGGAGGCGCTGGACTGGGGCCTTTTCCAAGACACGCCCATTGCCAACTACCACATCTTGTTCATGAACAAGAAGGCTTCGAGCTCGGGCGCCATCAAGCCGCCCATGGCCGAGGAGCTGCTTGATGCCTACACGGCCGAACAGCTGCGCTGCCATTGGCTCTCGCTGGGCCTCTCGCAGAAGGCCGTGAGCTTTGCGCCCAAAGCCTACGACACCAGCATAAGTCACAAGAACAAGAAGACCGGCGAGGTCGTGCTTGTAAAGGACGACCCGCGTGTGGCCGACCCCGCACTCAAAGAGAGCGCGTTTCTCACCAACATCTTCAACCGACTGGCCCGCAGCTGCATGTATGGGGCGGCAAACGTCTGCGACAACCACCTGCCCACCTGCCCCGCCGATCAAGAGGTGGTGGATGCCTGCATCAAGGCAACACTCGACTTTGAGCGCGCAGCCTACGTCTTTGACGCGCATGGAGCACTGGCCATTGCCGAGCAGTTCTGCCGCGAGGCCAACAAGCGCTGGGGAGACGAGTCAAAGGCAGCCAAGGGAGACGACGCGGCCTACGAGCATGCGCTGGCCAATGCGTTTGCGGCCCTGCGCACCACCTGCCTGCTCATGCATCCGGCAGCCCCAAGCGGCTGCGAGCTCATCTGCACGCATTTGGGCTTTGACCCCAAGCTCTTCTTCTCGTGGGAGCATGCCTTGGCCACGCCCACAGAGCTTGCGGCCCTAGAGGGCAAGACACCCGCCGAGCACGAGCTGGTTGCCCTTCCCCCGCGCTTTGACTTCTTCCGTGCGCACGAGAGCCAAATCAAGAAGAAGTAGTACGTGGGTTGGGGACGGATGTGGCCGCATGCTCTTGTACGGCCACATCCGTCCCCAACGTGCGTTTGAAAGGACCATCTCATGCCGCCCGTTGCACCTCGTCTTCACTTTCCCAGCCCCTACGAGACGCCCTCTATTGCACCTAGCTGCGCCACGTTCGTTGTAACGCCCGACGAGGCTCAGATTGCAAGCTTTGTCTACGGAGACCTTAATCAGTCTCAAGCCGCTCCAGTGCTGATGCTGCATGGCAATGGCGAGGAGCATGGGCTGTTTGGACCCACCATCGATGCCGTAGTTGCCGGCGGACGGGCCGTAGTGACACTTGACTCGCGCGCACAGGGAAAGAGCACGCGCGGTACGCTTCCGCTCACCTACGAGCTCATGGCAAACGACGCCCTTGCCGTGCTCGACCATTTAGACGTTAGCGCCGCACACGTGCTGGGATTTTCCGATGGCGGAATAGAGGCGCTGCTGCTTGCGCGCGATCATGCCAACCGTGTGCTTAGTCTCACGGTATTGGGCGCCAACCTTACGCCAGAAGGCGTGATCGAAGACGAAGAATGGGACATGACCAATTCCATCGCCACCAACAGGGAGTGGGCGCGCTATTGGAGCTCTATGCCTGCTTCGCAGGTTGATACCAGCTTGCTCTCCCCCACCCCCGCCGAGGCCGCCATCACCGCCGAGCTGCTGCAGCTAATGCTGGACGAGCCACACATAGATGCCGCAAGCCTGCGCTCCATCAGCTGTCCCACCACCATCATGGTAGGAGAGTTTGACTGCATCACCGAGGAAGAGACTCGCGCCATACACAAGGCCATCGCAGGCTCGCAGCTTGTGGTGGTACCCGAGGCTGGGCACACGCTCCCCAAACAGGTTCCCGACCTGGTAACCAAGGCGCTCTTCAATTCGATCAAGCGGGCAGAACGGACGTAGGGGCGCAACAGAGGGCCCTCGGGGAACGCAGCCCTCACGGGTCGGCCGTGCAGGGACCCTCGGGACTCCGCTTCGGCTCACGCTCCGCCCTTACGGCGCGGCAGCTGCGGAACTCGGCTGCTGCGCGTTTTGTACGAGCCCTTCGGGCCGTAACATGCCACTGGCATGTTACGCTCGCTCCCGCCGCGCCGACGGGCAGAGCAGCCTCAGAAGGAGTCCGAGGGTCCCTGCACGGCCGACCCGTGAGGGCTGCGTTCCCCGAGGGCCCTCTGTTGCGCCCCTACTCCTTGGCAGGTGCTGGGCCCTTGTAGCGCAGCGCAAGCATTGTCATGTCGTCAAACTGAGGTGCATCTCCTGCAAAATCGTCCACGTCGTTGCGAACTGCCTCGCAGAGCCGCTCTACGCTCAGATTGGCACTCCGATTGAGGATATCAATCAGCCGCGTGTCTCCATACTGCTCATCATTGGAGTTCATGGCCTCCACCACACCATCGGTATACAGGTACAGTATGTCGCCGGGTGCCATTTCCATCTCGCTCACGCGATAGCGAATGCCTGGCATACAACCCAAAATGAGGTTCTTCTTCATCTTAAGCAGCTCGAATCCCTGTCCGTCATGCTTGATGGCGGGCGGGTTGTGACCTGCGTTGGCAAAGCGGATGTTACCCGTCTCCAAATTGATAACACCCATCCACGCCGTCACAAACATGTCTGCGTCATTACCCTCGCAGAGCTGATCGTTAGCCATTGTGAACACTTCATCCACGTCGGCTCCCGTATCAATAAGGCTCCTGATGGCGGTCTTTGCCCGCATCATGAACAGTGCCGCAGGAATGCCCTTACCGCTTACGTCTGCAATTAGAAATGCCAGGTGCGTATCGTCAAGCAGATAGAAGTCGTAGAAGTCTCCACCCACCTCCTTGGCCGCACGCATGGAGGCAAACAGGTCAAATTCCTTGTGCTCGGGATACGGTGGGAACACATGTTGTAGCGCTGACTGCTGAATGGCCTGGGCGTATCCCAGCTCGCGGTTGATGCGCGCAGCCTCGGCGGCAATGGCATCGCGAAGAGCGGCAACCGTACTGTTGATGTCGTTAGAGAGCGAGGCAAACTCGGTACTGTTGCGCACGTCCACCTCTACGTTGAGGTTTCCGCCGGTAATCTGTCCCAGCCGGCCGTTTACCTGCCAGATGCTGCGCACCACCACGCGCTTGATAAGCAGATAGATTGCCGCAAAGATGGCCGCAAACACCACGATCTCGATGAATGAGGTCACGAGCAACGCTAGGTCGGCTGCCAGATTTGCCTCTTCGGTAGGAAGAAGCGCCGCCACGCGATAGCCCTCAACAGAGCTGGCAAGCGCATAGCAGGGCACGCCATTGAGCGAAATCTCGAACACGGCATCCTCGCCAGCGGCATCCGAAGCGGCAAGCAGGTCGTTGACCGTCTGTGTGGTTAGCTTGACGCCCTTGCGCGAGTAGGCAACCGATCCGTCCTCTGATATGACCACAATGGCGCCCTCATGACCCACATGCCTGCTGGCAACCGCCGCACGCACCTGCGTTTCTAGGTCATCAAGAAAGGTAGTGCTGTCATAGCCAACCTGCACAAAGCCGTCCGAGATGCGCCTGCCCGCATACTTGCGCCACACGTTGGCGTCATAGGCCATGGGCTGGTACTCCTGCACCAGATAGGTTGACCTTCCACTGGGCAACAGCTCGAGAAACGCTGCCGACTGCTCGCCCGAGGACATGTCAAAGCCCTCATATTTCTTCTCGCTACTCTTTGCGATGATGCCGTGCGAGTCAATCACATGAATCTCGGACACGTCAAGCGATTCAAGCAACTGTTGAATAGTCTCGTCGCTTGCCGCCGAGACAGAGGGAATGGCAGAGGCAACCCGCCTTGTAAGGGATAGGAGGTTCTCATCCGACGCATCTTTGATGTCGTCACTCACGTCGCTAAGGGCAAGCTCCAAGGTCTCGCGGGTTTGGGACTTGGCAAGGTTTCCCTGAAGAAGGCCCGTAAACCCCATGGTGACAAAGAAGCCCAAGACAACCACACCAAGCATGCCTAGCTGCACCTTCTGCGAGATGTCCAGAATGCCCCTCTCGCGTCGTAGGCCCTCGCCACAGGCGAGGGCAATAGCCACTCCCGCAAGCGCAACCGCAAGGGCGTTGCAGGTGACCATAGGTATGGTGCAAACCCTTACCACCTCATAGGCAAGCACCGCGTGGTCAAGATTGGTAAGGAATATGAGCAGCAAATGGAGAACCTCGGCAACCATGCCAATGGAAAACGCCATAGGCCAGCTTGGCTTGCGCTCGTCAAAGAGGTAGCGATTCAGGAGGGCGGCGTACAAGCCCGACAGGGCCGTTGCCAGGCTGCACCCCAGGCGCGTAAACATACCCCTGCCCCACAACACCGAGAACCAGCGTTCAATACCGCCTATGAGACCGGCAATGATGCCCGCAGGCCCACCAAAGTACAGGCCCGCCACAATGGGAGCGGCATCACGCACGTTCATGGTTGCGCCATGCGTGTTTATGCCCATCTCTGTGCCCATGATGGCTATGAGGCCAAAGATAACACCGCAGGCTATCTGCCAAGGCCAATAGGATGCCTCACCAAGCTTGGTACGGCGTATAAGAACCGTCAGCGCGGCGCTAACCGCCGCCGGCAAAAGCGTTGCAAAGGCAAACTGAACAACGACGCGCACGCCTTCTAGATCGGCCACAGCTCTCCTCCGTTGGATCATGTGTTGAAAAAGGCAACCACAGAAGGATTATACAAGCCAGAGCAGGGTAATAGTCGGCGGATAAGGACTTATTCGCACGTCGTGGCACGTGAACGTGCGCGATTAACGCAGACGCAAGTAAAAAGCCAATGTCCTTATGGATGGGGAACGGCCCCCTTAGAGACCGTTCCCCATGCAAGAACTATGAGTGCTCGTGTACCTGACGCTATTCCAGCTCGAAGGCGCCAGTGTAAAGCTGGTAGTACGTACCCTTCTTGGCGATGAGCTCGTCGTGGGTGCCACGCTCGATAATGCGTCCGTGGTCAAGCACGATAATCACGTCGGAGTTACGCACGGTGGAGAGGCGATGCGCAATCACAAACGTGGTACGTCCCTCCATCAGCGCATCCATGCCGCGGCTCACAATCTGCTCGGTACGGGTGTCGATGGAGCTTGTGGCCTCGTCCAAGATCATGGCCGGCGGATCGGCAACAGCCGCACGGGCAATGGAGAGCAGCTGCCGCTGGCCCTGAGAGAGGCTTTCGGCATTGTCGGTAAGCATGGTCTGGTACCCCTCGGGCAGACGCTCGATAAAGCTGTCAGCACCTACCAGCTTGGCTGCCTTGATGCATTCCTCATCGGTTGCCTCAAGGTGCCCATAACGGATGTTGTCCATGACCGTTCCGGTAAACAGGTTCACGTCCTGAAGGACGATACCCAGCGACTTGCGCAGGTCGCCCTTCTTGATCTTGTTGATGTTGATGCCGTCGTAGCGGATCTTGCCGTCGGCAATGTCATAGAAGCGGTTGATAAGGTTGGTGATGGTGGTCTTGCCCGCACCGGTGGCTCCCACAAAGGCAACCTTCTGTCCGGGGAAGGCGTCGAGCGAAATGTTGTGCAGCACGATATGGTCGGGCACGTAGCCAAAGTCAACGTCGTCGAGAATGATGTCACCCATCACCGGCATGTAGTCAACTGTACCCGTGGCCTTGTGCGGGTGCTTCCAGGCCCAGGTGCCCGTGCGGTCGTGACGGTCAACCTCGCCCAGTATGTTCTCCATGGCGTCATCGAAGCGCACGCGCACCAGCTCTACGTAACCCTCGTCCTCCTCGGGCAGCTCGTCAAGCAGCTGGAAGATACGCTCGGCACCAGCAAGTCCCATGACCACAAAGTTGATCTGGTGCGAAATCTGGCCAATGGATCCAGCAAAGCGCTTGGTAAGGTTGAGGAAGGGAATCACGATGTCGATGGAAAGAATCATGCCTGAGATGCAGGGATTGGGAATGCCCAGGGCCAAGAAGATGCCACCAGCAAGGGCCACCACCACGTAGGCCAGGTTGCCCAGGTTCATAAGAATGGGGCCCAGCACGTTGGAGTAGATGTTGGCCTGCTTGGCCGCCTCAAACAGCTCGTCATTGACCTCGTCAAACTGCTCCTGCATCTGACGCTCGTGCGTAAAGACCTTGATGACCTTCTCGCCGTTCATGGCCTCTTCGGCAAAGCCCTCTGCACGGCCTATGGCATGCTGCTGTGCAAGGAAGTACTTGGCCGACTTGCCACCCATATAGCGCGTGAACCAAGCCATAAAGGCAACCATCACCAAGACCACGCAGGTCATGGGAATGAAGTACCACAGCATGATGCATACGATCGATACCATGGAGATGGACATGGTTAGCAGGTTGGGCAGAGCCACGCCCACCAGCTGACGCAGGGCATCAACGTCATTGGTGTAATGGCTCATGATGTCGCCGCGCTTGTTTTGGTCAAAGAAGCGGATGGGCAGCGTCTCCATGTGCGCAAACATCTTGTTGCGCAGCTTCATGAGGGTGCCCTGCACCACAAAGGCAGAGAGCTGCGTCTGGGCAATCTGGCAGGCAAGCGCTATGGCATACACCGCAATGAGCAACAGGGCAATGCGCGAGATCTCGGGCTTGGCCGCCAGCCAGTCGCCTGACTGCCAAGTGCGCGTCACCACCTCGATGGTGCGCTGCAAGAAGATGGAGGGAAGCGTGGAAAGTGCAGACGAGGCAATGATGCACAGGATCATTGCGGTGAACTGCGCGGGATAGAACGACATGATGAGCTTGACGGTGCCCTGGAAGACCTGCATGGGGTTAGAGGCGCGCTTGCCGCGACTCCCCTTGCCCGGCACGCCTTGGCTGGTGTCAAACTTCTGCCCTGGCGCAGGTGCGTTCTTAAGACGTGCGGGGTCGTTCAAAATCTTGCGCTCGGCAGCGGTGAGTTTCTCCTTATCCTTAGGCATCTGCCTCACCTCCTTCCAGAATCGTATCGCTTAGGGCGGACATCTCCCGCTCGGCAGCCTGGCCGTCGGACGAGCCACTGCGCAGAGAATCGGGGGTCACGCCACCGCGCTCGGCATGCACATGGACCTCGTCCTTGCCCAGAACCACCACGTCGGCGGGATCGTGCGCGTCGGCATTTGCATCGTGGCTTGCCTTGTTCTGCGTGAGGTACACCTCGCGGTAGATTTCGCTCGTATGCAGCAGCTCCTCGTGGGTGCCCACGGCCGAAATCATGCCCTCGTCCATCACCACGATGCGATCGGCGTCTTCTACCGAGCCGGTGCGCTGGGCAATGATGATCTTGGTGGTCTCGGGAATGTAGCTCTTAAATCCCTCACGGATGAGCTTGTCGGTCTTGGTGTCAACGGCGCTGGTAGAGTCGTCCAAAATAAGAATCTTGGGCTTCTTAAGCAGGGCACGGGCAATGCACAGGCGCTGCTTCTGACCACCCGAGACGTTGGTGCCACCCTGCTCGATGTAGGTGTCGTAGCCATCGGGGAACGACACCACAAACTCGTGGGCCTGCGCCAGTTTGCAGGCCTCTATCAGCTCCTCGTCAGTGGCGTTCTCGTTACCCCAACGCAGGTTGTCCTTAATGGTACCCGAGAACAAGACGTTGCGTTGCAGCACCACGGCCACCTCGTTGCGCAGGGTGTCCATGTCGTAGTCGCGCACGTCAATGCCTCCCACGCGTACGGTGCCCTTGGTGGCGTCATACAGGCGGCTGATAAGCTGGATGAGCGACGACTTTGACGAGCCCGTGCCGCCAATGATGCCAATGACCTCACCACTCTTGATGTGCAGGTCTATGTCATGCAGCGCATAACGACCGCCCTCGGGATGATAGGAGAAGCTCACGTTGTCAAAGTCAACCGAGCCGTCGGGAACCTCGTACACGGGGCGCTCGGGGTTGGCAAGGTCGGGCACCTCTAACAGCACCTCGCAGATGCGCCGCGAGCTCTCCTCGGCCATGGTGATCATGACGAACACCATCGAGAGCATGTTGAGGCTCATGAGCATCGAGAAGCCGTAGGTGATGAGCGCCGACATCTGGCCCACCTGCATGGCCTGGCCGGCCGAGCTGACAATAGTCTTGCTGCCAAAGTAGATGACAAAGGTGTAGATGGTGTCCACGGCAAAGGTCATGAGCGGCTGGTTCCAAGCCAAGATGCGCTCGGCGCCCCAGAAGTCTTGGAAGACCTCACCGGAGGCCTTCTCAAACTTCTTCATCTCGTACTCCTCGCGCACAAAGCTCTTGACCACACGGATGCCGGTCACGTTTTCTTCCACGCTGGCGTTGAGCGCATCGTAGCGCTTGAAGATGCGGCGGAAGATGGGCATGACGGTACGCGCAATGCCAAAGAGGCCAAAGCCCAGGAAGAACGAGACGATGACGTAGGTAATTGCCATCTTGCCACCAGTAATGAAGGCCATGGTGGCAGCAAAGATGATCATCATGGGGCCACGGACGGCGGTGCGAATGATCTGCAGATAGGCCATCTGCACGTTCTGGATATCGGTGGTAAGACGCGTGACCAGCGAGTTTGTGCTAAAGCGGTCGATGTTGGAGAAGCTGAAGCGCTGGATGGCCGCAAACATGTCGTGACGCAGGTTACGTGCAAAGCCCGTTGAGGCAATGGAGGCCGCAATGCCGGCAATGGTGCCACAGGCTAAGCTCACGCAGGCAAGCAGCGCCAGCACGGCGCCGTAGCGCGCGATGGTTGGGATATCGCATCCCGCGCTCATCTGGTTGAGCAGTCGTGCGGTAATGAACGGAATGGAGCATTCGATGATGACTTCCCCCAGCACGAAGACCGGCGAAATAATAGAGTTGCGCTTGTTCTCACGGATGCTGTTGCCAAGCGTCTTGAATATCTCGCCTAGCGACAAATGCTGCATGGTCTTCTCGTCTTGTTGACTCATGCGCACCCTCCTCTCCTGACAAACCCCTCCGGTGTCCAATCAAACGGTTGGACATGTCCACGAACCTTTTATATGAACTGATTATTTCACGATACCCCTCAAAATGGTACCGAGAACGTTACCTGTAAGGGAACGGTAAGCCGTCAGCAGCCACTGGCGCTTAGGGGCTACAATGGCTGTATGCGAAACGGAGGCTGCCATGGTCTACTACGTTGAGGACGACGTCAACATACGGGAACTCACCATCTACGCGCTGAGCCAAGCGGGCATTGCCGCAAAGGGCTGCGCGGATGACGCGGAGTTTCGCCGCGCATGCGCCGAGCAAAGGCCCGATGCGGTGCTGCTTGACATCATGCTGCCCGACACCGACGGGCTAGCCATTCTTGCCCGGATCAGGCACACAAAGGAGCTGCGCGACGTACCGGTGATGATGCTCACCGCCAAGGATTCCGAGCTTGATACGGTGCGCGCCCTTGATGGAGGCGCCGACGACTACCTGGCAAAGCCCTTTGGCATGATGGAGATGGTCAGCCGCGTGCGCGCGCTCATGCGCCGCTCGATGCGTAACACGCAGGAGTCTGCCACCTGCCTTGAGGTGGGACCCGTCAAGCTCTGGCCCTCGCGTCGCACGGCAACCCTTAACGACGAGCCCATCTCCCTCACCATGCGCGAGTTTGACCTGCTTGCCTTTCTTATGCGCTCGCCAGGAGAGGTGTTCTCGCGCGAGACCCTGTTGCGGCGCGTATGGGGTTGGGACTTTGATGGGGGTTCGCGCACGGTAGACGTGCACGTGCAGACGCTTCGCTCCAAACTTGGCGAGCACGCTGGGCTCATACAGACAGTGCGCGGCGTTGGATACAGGATGCGAGGGTAGCGGGTGCTGCGCGCACAGGCTAAATCGCAGGCTACCCTGGCCGACCGCATGTTTGCGACCCTGCTGACCATCTCGGTCATCTCGGCCACCATAGCTACGGTGGCCTCGGCGTTTCTGCACCAGGCTACCATCATGGGTGAAGCTCTAGGCGAGCTGGGCCATGAGTGCGACGTGATTGCCTCCACACTCAACGCCTCAACCAACGAGGTGAGCGAGCTTGAGTCAATTGAGCTGGGCGAGATGCGCGCCACTCTGGTAAGCCCCGACGGCGTGGTGCTCTATGACAGCTTGGTAGAGCCAGGGCAGCTTCTTGAGCACAGAAACCGCCCCGAGATTGTGGCGGCCAACAAGTCAGGAACCGGATCGTCAGTGCGCGCGAGCGACACCTTGGGAAACGTCAGCCTCTATCAAGCACGGTTGCTTGACTCGGGCAATGTGCTGCGCCTCTCGGTTGACCGCGCCAGCGTCTTTGTCATCCTCCTGGGTGATCTGGGCATTCTTGGCGTGGTGCTGCTTGGGCTCGTCATCCTGTCATGGGTGGCTTCGCGCAAGCTGGCGTCGCGTCTGGTCAAACCCATACTGCAGATTGACACGGTGGACCTCACGAGCACAGCCCCCTACGAAGAGCTGCAGCCCCTTACCAACCGCTTGGCCGAGCAGCAGGCCGAGCTTGTGCGTCAGATGGAAGACCTGAGAAGTGCCGACTCCATGCGCCGCGAGTTTACCGCCAACGTGACTCACGAGCTCAAGACGCCCATCGCATCAATCATGGGCGCAAGCGAGCTTCTACGCGACGGCTTTGTGCTTGAGGAGGATGTACCCGACTTTGCGGCACGCATCAACAACGAGTCGCAGCGGCTCTCTGCATTGGTAAGCGACATCCTCACCCTCTCGCGCTTGGACGAGTCCGAGCGACTGCAAAACCAGGATAGCTTTGGCACCGCTGAACCCGTGGACTTGCTTGCCGTGGCACGCGACGTGGAGAGCCGGATGGCGGGACGCGCCGACAGCGCAGAGGTCACCCTGCAGGTAGAGGGGACCTCGCAGGTGGTGGTAGGGTTCCCGCATATCGTAGACGAGCTGGTAGCAAACCTGTGCAGCAACTCCATCCGCTATAACAAGCCTGGTGGACTTGTGCGCATGTGGGTGGGAGAGCTGGAGGGGCACCCCACCATACAGGTAAGTGACACGGGCATTGGAATCCCGCAAGAGGCCCAGTCAAAGGTGTTCGAACGCTTCTATCGTGTGGAGACTTCTCGCTCGCGCGCAAGCGGTGGCACAGGACTGGGGCTGGCCATTGTCAAGCATGCAGCCACCTTACACGGCGCCGACGTGACGCTTGAGAGCGAGGTGGGCAAGGGCACAACCGTCACCATCTGCTTCCCCAAGCCCACGCGAGCGATTCCCGCCGGACTGTCAGGAGACAGGCAGGCATGACAGGGGCAACCCTGATGTTTCATCACTCCCCCACTGGAAGCACACAGACAAGCCATAGTTTCATCCAGTGACCATGGCACACACGACCGTTGGCAGATGGAGACAGAGATTTCCGTTCCATTTCAGGAATGCGGGTATCCTTTTGTAAATGGAGTTGGTGCGGCAGGAATGCCGCACAAAACGTAGCAAACGGAGTTGTTATGCCATCACCTATCACGCGCAGATCGTTTCTGGGCACGTCAATGGGCGTCCTTGCCTCTCTTGCCC
>JAFWLX010000215.1 GCA_017510875.1 Atopobiaceae bacterium
AGCAGCCTCAGAGTCGTCCCGAGGGTCGCCGTCCGGCTGGCCCGTGAGGGGCTGCGTCTCCCGGGGACCTTTCTGCTACAGTCCCTGTCGCGTCCTCATACGCCGGCCAGCTAGCGTTGCCAGTGCGCCGCAGATGAGCAGCGCAGCGTACGGTACGTCCGTCTCGCCTGTCTTGGGCAGCCTCTTGCTCGTGGTGGAGCTTGTCTTGCTGCTGGTGCTGGAATCTCACGCTCGCTCCTGCCGCGCCGTAAGGGCGGAGCGCTTAGCCGAAGCGAAGCCCCCGAAGGTCACCGCTATGGCCCGCCCGTGAACAGTAACCGCCACACATCGGCCTCACAAGGGCTACTATAGGTATGTGACATACAAGACATCCGGCTGCGGGCATGTCCTGCGGCGAGAATACAACTAGATGGAGAGGGTATGGGACGCTCCTTGGGTAGCGTGTTTAAGCGTGCGCATGCAGTTGAGCTGCGCGGCATTCACATCCCGCACAACAAGGCAACGGCCGAACAACCCACCACGCAGATGCCGCTTCCCAGCAAGATTGTCCTGCCCATGCGGCAGCATGTGGGGGCGCCGTGTGTGCCGCAGGTAAAGCGGCGCCAGCAGGTTGAGGTGGGACAGCTGGTGGGCCATTCTGACGCACACATGTCGGCCGATATCTTCTCGCCCGTGTCGGGCATAGTGCGCGAGATTCGTCAGATTCACTACTCGGATGGTCGCTCGGACGAGGCCGTGGTCATCGAGCCCGATGGCGAGCAGCTTGTGCACCAGTCGGTGGCACCGCCGCAGGTCAGCGACTTTGCCGGCCTGATTGAGGCCTTAAGCCACAGTGGCATTGTGGGCTTGGGCGGCGGAGGCTTTCCTGCGCATGTCAAGATGGATACAGATCTTAGCGGCATTGACACGTGGCTGGTAAACGGCGCAGAGTGCGAGCCCTACCTCTCCACCGACTACCGCGAGATGATGGAGCATCCCGATACCATCCTCGAGGGCATCAAGACCTGTCTTGACCTGTCGGGCATCAAGCGTTCGCTCATTTGCATCGAGGACAACAAGCCGCGTGCCATCGAGCTGCTGCGCACCATGAGCGCCGACGATCCGCGTATCGATGTCTTTGAGCTACCTGCCCGCTACCCGCAGGGCGCCAGCCGCGTGATCTTGCGCAACGTGATGGGCCTCTCGGTTCCGCGTGGCGGGCACCTTACCGATGTGGGCGCGTTGCTCTACAACGTGACCACCATGAGCGAGATTGGCCGCTACCTGCGTACCGGCATGCCGCTCATCAAGCGTCGCCTTACCGTAATGGGCGATGCCATTGCCCGTCCGCAGAACCTTGAGGTCTACATTGGCACGCCCATCTCCGAGATTCTGGAGTACTGTGGCTGTGCGCCCGGTCCGCGCAAGGTCATCATCGGCGGTCCCATGATGGGCACCACGCAGGTTGAGCTGGACGTGCCCATTGTGCGCCAGAACTGCGGATTGCTCGCCTTTGGCGTCAACGGTCCGGTGGTACCGCCCGTATCGGCTTGCATCAAGTGCAGCCGCTGCATTGACAACTGTCCCATTCGCCTGTCGCCCATCGACATCCACAAGGCCTATACCGCGCGCGACGTCAAGGCGCTCGACCGGTTGATGGCCGATCTCTGTGTGGAGTGTGGCACCTGCTCGTACGTGTGCCCCTCAAAGCAGCCGCTGGTGCAGTCCACCCACTTGGCGCGAGCCCTCTTGCGCAGCGAGCAGCGCAAGGCAAAGGGGAGGAGGTAGCATGGCAAGCAAGCAGACTCCTGTAGCAGAACAGGCCCTTGAGCAGGAGGTTCCCGCAACAAACCCCTTGGTGCTGCGTCCAGCGCCGCAGATCTCCAGCGCTGTGACCACGCATATCATCATGCGCGACGTGCTCGTGGCACTTATCCCAGCGCTGGTGGTTGCCGTGGCGCTCTTTGGTGTTGGCGCACTGCTCGTTACCGCAACATCCGTGGCGTCCTGCGTGCTCTTTGAGTACCTGTGGTGTCGCCTGCGCAACACCGAGAACACCGTGGGCGACCTGTCTGCGGCAGTGACTGGCGTGCTGCTGGCCTTCAACCTGCCGTCTACGCTGCCGCTCTACATGGTTGTGATTGGTGCCTTTGTGGCCATTGTCATCACCAAGGAGCTCTTTGGTGGCATTGGACGTAACTTTGCCAACCCTGCCATTGTGGGGCGCATCTTTTTGGCGGTGGCCTTTCCGGTGGCTATGACCACCTTTGTGCCACCGGCATTCTCGTTCTCGCCTGTTGATGTGGTGAGCTCGGCCACGCCGCTTGCGCCGACGGCCCAGCCGCTCTCGTATCTGGACCTGCTGGTGGGCACGCACATGGGCGTGCTGGGCGAGACCAGCGCGCTGGCACTCTTGCTGGGCTTTGTGTTTCTGCTCTACCGCCCTGTGGTTACCTGGCACATACCGGTGGCATACGTGGGAACAGTTGCCGTGCTCAGCCTGCTTACGGGCCGTGACCCGCTGGCGCAGGTACTGGAGGGCGGCCTGCTGCTTGGTGCAATCTACATGGCCACCGACTACACCACCTCACCGGCAACACGCCGCGGCAAGCTGATCTTTGGTGTGGGGTGCGGTTTGGTCACCTGCCTCATTCGCTTTTGGGGCAACCTCAACGAGGGCGTGGCCTACTCCATCCTGTTCATGAACCTACTGGTGCCCTATATCGACCAGCTTACGCCCAACGTGCCCGTGGGCGGCGAGGCCATCATGGCCGAGCGTCGTCGTGCAAGAAAGGGCGGAAAGCATGAGTAACGCAGATACCAGGCCCTCCTTGTTCGAGACAATGCGGCCCGTTGTGGTGCTGGTGGTCATCTGCCTGGTGGCAGGGGTCCTGTTGGGCGTGGTACATGCGGCAACCGAGCCCATTGCCCAGGCCAATGCCGAGAAGAAGGCGCAGCAGACCTACGCGGCCCTCGTGCCCACGGCTGCCTCCTTTGCTCCGCTCACCTGCAACGTTGAAGGCTGTACAGCTGCGCTCGAGGCACGTGACGCCGCAGGCTCACCGCTCGCCTACGTGATTGTGGCGCAGTCCAAGGGATACGGAGGTCAGGTACCCATTGCGGTGGCCTTCTCGCCCGATGGCACGGTGCTCAGCATCACAGCCATGAGCAACGACGAGACGCCGGGTCTGGGCACCAAGATTGCCAACGAATCCTACATCGGTCAGTACGTGGGGCTTGCCGCACAGCCTACCACGGCTGATGACATCGACCTTATCAGCGGCGCAACCATCTCGTCGAAGGCGGCGCTTGCGGCGTTCAACACTGCCGTTGAGGCATTTGAGGAGGTGCGCTAATGGCTCAGCCCACAGCCAATGCCACAGGCGAATCCACGCTTGTCGGCACCTTCAGGCGGGGCCTGCTCGAGGAGAACCCCGCGTTTCGCCAGATGCTAGGCCTATGCCCCATGCTTGCCGTGACCACCGCCGTCACCAATGGTGTGGGCATGGGCATGGCAACCACGTTTGTGCTGGTCTGCTCGGGTGTGGTGGTGTCGCTTCTGCGCAGGGTCATCCCCCGTACGGTGCGCATTCCCGCGTTCATCACCATCATAGCGAGCTTTGTGACGCTGGTGATGATGCTGGTAAAGGCCTATATGCCCGCTCTTGACGAGGCGCTGGGCATCTACCTGCCGCTCATTGTGGTCAACTGCATTGTGCTGGGGCGCGCCGAGATGTTTGCCTCAAAGCATGGGCCTCTCGAGGCGGCACTTGACGGTGCCGGCATGGGCCTGGGCTTTACCTTTGCGCTCATAGCCATGTCATCTGTGCGCGAGATCTTGGGGGCGGGCACCTTCTTGGGCGTGCGCGTGCTGCCGCCCTTTGTGGAGCCTATGATCATCATGGTTATGCCAGCCGGTGGCTTTGCGGTGCTGGGCTTTTTGATTGCGGGCTCGGTGTGGATCGAGGAGCATCCGCGCCATCGGCACAAGGTGCTGCGTAAGGCCAGCAAGCCTTCGCCAAGCCTGTGCGCGGCATGCCCCATCAACTGCGGCGTGGGCGATCCCAGCAACGAGGCGTGCGTCAAGGACGAGTTTGTCGAGATGCTCGAGGCTGCGGTCGAGGCGGCGCGAAAGAAGGACGAGGCGGCACAAAACGCGGACGAGGAGCGTGATGCCTGATGGCTCAGTACGCGTCAATCCTGTTCAGCATGATTCTGGTCAATAACTTTGTGCTGGTAAAGTTCTTAGGCATCTGCCCGTTTTTGGGCGTATCAAAGAAGTTTGACTCGGCCGTGGGCATGGGTTGCGCCGTGACGCTGGTGATGGTGCTGGCCATTGCGGTTACCTGGCCCATCCAGCGACTGCTTGCGGCGTGGGGGCTTGAATACCTGCAGACCATTGCGTTCATTCTGGTCATCGCCACGCTGGTGCAGCTGCTTGACATGGCCATCAAGCGCTACCTGCCTCCGCTGCATGCGTCGCTGGGCGTGTTTCTGCCGCTCATCACCACCAACTGCTCGGTGCTAGGTGTGGCCATCCTCACGGTGGACGAGGGCTATAGCTATCCCCAGGCGCTAGTGGCAGGTCTGGGCGCAGGGTTGGGTTTCCTGTTGGCCATGGTGCTGTTTAGCGGCGTGCGCCGCCGCGTTGAGGAGGCGGCACCGCCCGAGGCCTTTGAGGGTATGCCCATCACGCTTATCTCGGCCGCCATCGTGGCCATGAGCTTCATGGGCTTCTCTGGTGTTATCGACCACCTGTTTGGCGCATAGGGGGACATCATGAATTCAATCGTCCTTACTGTTGTGCTGGTGGGCGCCATTGGTCTGGTGGGATCGTTGGTGCTGGTAGTGGCCTCAAAGAAGCTGGCTGTGCAAGAGGATGAGCGCCTGGCAGACGTGGTTGCAATGCTGCCGGGTGCCAACTGCGGCTCGTGTGGCTATCCCGGGTGCGAGGGATACGCCAAGGCCATGCTTGAGGGAGCGCCCGTCAACTGTTGCGGACCCGGTGGTCCCGATGCGGCCAAGTGCCTGTCGGAGTATCTGGGTGTGGATGCCGGTGACGTGGTGGTCAAGCGCGCCATTGTTGCCTGCCGCGGAACGGCAGACCGCGTGGTGTTGCAGGAACGTGCGGTATACCATGGCGCGCACAGCTGTCGTACCTATGCGACCATGGGGCATCTGTCCGACGGCTGCACCGACGGCTGCATTGGCTATGGCGACTGCATGGCTACCTGCCCGTATGGCGCCATCACGCTTAACAAGAACCAGGTGGCGGTGGTAGACCCGGCCGTGTGCATTGGATGCGGCCTGTGCACCACCATCTGTCCACGGCACCTTATTAGCCTGGTAGAGAAGAGCGCCGTAGAAGAGGTGTCGTTTGTGCTCTGTCACAACACGCTTACCGGCAAGCGGGCCAAGGACGCATGCGCCAACACCTGCCTGGGCTGCAAGAAGTGCGTAAAGGTGTGTCCGCAGCACTGCATTGAGGTGGTGGACAACGTGGCCCACATCGACGTGTCCAAGTGCGTAGGCTGCAAGGTGTGCATGGGCGTGTGCCCCGAGGGCGCCATCTACCCACTGACCTGGGTTACAAGGAAGTAAGGTCTTATTTGGGGATAGGTCGTATGGGGGTGGCGGTTCCTATTCGGGGGTAGCCCCCCTGGTGCGCTCAGTTGTGCTAGCAGTGGCGTTGACGCCAGCGCACCAGGGGGGGCTACCCCCGAATAGGAACCGCCCCCAGCTAAGACCAAAGGGCCGCAAACGCTTGGTTCTTCCTGTAACCCAGCGCTTGCAGCCCTGATGCCTGATTTACAGGTAGTCCTACTTCACGGTCACGCTGGTGATGTGCG
>JAFWLX010000216.1 GCA_017510875.1 Atopobiaceae bacterium
AAGTCAACCACGCCAGCCATCAGAGTCTCGGCGTCACGCTCGGCAAGCTCGCACATGCGCTTGACATCAACGCCGTTCTCTTCCCAGATCTGGGGAGCCCATGCCGCGTACTCGCCGCGCACATGCACGTCGCCGCAGTAGAAGTTGTTGATGTTCATGACCTTCTGCGCAATGAGCACATCTGCCGGACGGCAGGTAAGCGGGTAGCAGGCGCTGCCAGCTATCATGCAACCAACCATGTTGTCGGGATCGATAGCATGCGCAATCTGTACGGCCTTTGCCGAGGCAACAAACTGATTGTGCAGACCCTCAAAGCGGCGTTGTGGATCGTCCCAGTCGCAGGGGCCAAAGGGAATTGGACCATCCTCGGGCGGAAGGATGCCCAACCCATAGATATTTCCAAAGCCACCCATCATGGCGCAGTTAATCTCGTTGAACGTAAGCCAGTACTTTACGAGGCCCTTATACTCGCGGAAGCACAGGTCGGCAAAGCGCACCCACAGGTCGATGATGGCCGGATTGTCCCATCCGCCGTACTTGTGCGACAGCGCCAGGGGGAACTCGTAGTGCGAGAGGGTCACCAAGGGCTCGATACCGCACTCTTTGCAGTGCTTGAAGATGTTCTTGTAGAAGTCAATGCCAGCTTGCAGGGGCTGTGCATCATCACCGTTGGGGTAGAAGCGGCTCCACTGTACGGAGAGGCGGAAGCACTTGAAGCCCATCTCGGCAAAGAGGTCGATGTCCTCCTTCCAATGATGGTAGAAGTCGATGGCCTGATGGCTGGGATAGTACTCGCCCGCCCTGACGCCTTTGGGAGTCACCACGCGTGGCTTGTCTACCGTACCACCCATGATGATGTCGGGAACCGAAAGCCCCTTGCCATCGGCATCGTAGCCGCCCTCAAACTGGTTGGCTGCCGTCGCGCCGCCCCACAAAAAGCCTTCGGGAAACTTGTAGCCACTCATTTGCACTCCTTCCGTTTGTCAAAAACCGTCAAAACCATTCTACTGGGAAGGAGTGTTTGCAGAAGCGTCGCCCCTCACGCATCGGCCAGCGATTAGTAATGCCATCACAGGCCGCGGAAGGGCCCAGACAGGTACTACCGAGGCCTGGGATGCAACGCCCTACACCAGAAGGTCTGCGTACTTGTTCCAGCTCTTGGCAAAGTAGCTGTAGTGCTTCTCTCGATGGGCATCGCTTGCCAGATAGCTATACAGGCCTTCCTTGAGCATGCGCAGGGCAGGCTTGCGCTCGCGACCAAAGCGGCCACCTGCAATGAAATCTGTTGAGGCCTGCAGCTTGCAACCCATTTCCATAAGCTCGTAGGCTACGGAGAAGTCCTTCTGTATGGCGGTATAGCGCTCGGGGTGAGCAATGATAACCTCAAACCCCATTCCTTGTAGGGCAAAGATCGTACGTTCATAGTCTGCGAATCGTGAGGACATGGCGTTTGACGATAGCTCGAGGAGAAACTCGTTGCTCCCGTCAAAATGCAGCACCTCTGCCCACTCCATGCCCAAATCCATCAGCTTGCGATGGTTGACCTCAAAGCCCATCTGTAGGGGAAAGCCACCCGCAGCGTCTTCTAGCTCGTAAAATGCCTGCCACATGCCCTCGTAGTCAAAGTAGGGGTCGCGACAGTGCGGCGTGCAGGTGATAGAGGTGATTCCCGCACGCTTTGCCGCTTCCAGCATCTTGAGCGACTCTTCTAGCGAGCGTGCGCCATCATCAACACCCGGAAGAATATGGCAGTGCATATCACGCATGGGACTCCCCCATTCTCACATAAGCGAGCCGCAACCTATGGCTGCGGCTCGCAATCTAGATTATCAATGCTCGCTGATAAGGGACTTTTTAGAACTCGTCATCGATAGAGCTACTAGATGACACAGCCGCGGTTGTGTCCAAATCAGCTTGCGCACGGCGCGAACGCGACTGCGCAGCCTGCTCGGCAAGGCGCTCGTAGACACCAGTATCGTCGGGAGAAACCGTGGTGTTGCTCTGCTGCGAGCTGTCGTCTGTGCTCTTGGCCATCCTACGCGCAGGAGGTGCCTTAGGTACAGAAACCTGAGCGGATGCGCGGCTTGGACGCTGCGTGATTGGCATTTGCGGGGCGTTGCTTGAAGAGCCCTTCTCGCCATGCGTGTAGTAGTACTCGTAGTAGTACCCGCTGCTGGTACGCTCGCAGTAGTTCATGATGATGCCGGCAAGGTTGCAGTTTGACTTCTTAAGCTGGTCTGCAGCGGCAGCCACCTCGGCCTTCTTGGTAAAGCCTTCGCGAACCACCATGAACACGGCATCAACCTTGGTGCCCAACACGGCTGCATCGATGAAGGTGCCCACGGGAGGAGTGTCAAACACCACGTAGTCGTAGTTGTTGCGAACAAGATCGACAAGCTTGGTAAAGCGGTTTGAGTTCAGCAGGTCAGACGGGTTAGGAATGCGAGGCTCGGCATCGAGGAAGTACATATCGGGCGTATTGGTTTCAACGGCAGCCTCCTGCACAGTGCACTCTCCTGACATGACCGAGTAAATACCACGCTGTGCGTGAACGCCCAACGCACGCGATAGAGAGCGTCGACGCATGTCGCACTCAACGAGAAGCACTGTTTTGCCAGAGGTGGCAATTGCGCTGCCCAAGTTAGCTGCAACAAAGGTCTTACCCTCATTGGGCACGGCAGAGGTGATAGCCATGGTGTGAACGGGGTTGTCCACATCCATAAAACGGATGTTTGCCAGAAGTGTTTTAGCTGCATTGACGATGCTGCTGCGTTCGTCTTTGTGCTGTTTTCCCATATTGAAGATTGCCATGGCTTACCTCTCAACCTGCGGGAACTGACCAATGACAGGCACGCCCACAATTTCTTCCACATCGCTGCCGTTACGTACGCGCGTATCGAGCATGTCTTCAATTACCACCATGCACACGGCGGCAAACAGACCCGCCATAAAGCCAACAGCAACATAGAGTGCGCGGCGTGGTCCGGAAGGACTCTGTGGTACAGTTGCAGCATCAATCACGTTGACGGATTGAATCTGCATGACCTCGGATGCAACCTGAGATGTGTCTGCCACCAGCGCGTTTGCAACGCTTGCCGTTTGTTGGGGATCGGTTCCTGTAACATTGAGTGTAATGACGCGGGTGGTAGTCGAGCTGTTGACGTTCAGGTCGAAGTCACTGAGATTCTCAAAGCCCAGCTGATCTGCCACGTCGTTCTTCACGCGGTCAGACTTGAGGATGGTAGCGACGTCGCTGGTTAACATCTGGCCAGCGTTAAGATCCTGCTGGGTAACCGTTGTCGTGGCATCGTCGTTCTTTGATAGAACGTACATGGTGGTAGAGGCCGTGTACTCATTAGGCAGGAACAGGCTACTAATACCCACCACAAGCGCCACGGCTAACGGCAAGAGTATGACCAGCCAAATCCTTTTGCGCAGTAAGCCTAACAGTTGGAATAAGTCCAATTCTTCTGTTTCCATTAGTTATAACAACCCTCTCCGCTAGATCTTCTGTCGTCTAGCACCTACGGACATGCAATGAAATACTATATCAGAGCTTCTCGCAGCTGCTCTGACTCCTGCTACTTTACACGCAATTTGACACTTTTTGCTTTTTCTCTAACGTCCCCAGGTGAGCATCTGGATGTGATGAGGGAGCCCCTCCACAAACAGCGGCACAATCTCGCCTTGCACAAGCGGGCGCGCATATCTTATGAAGTCATCTGTGACTCCCATGCCGTCCGCACGAATCCAGTCAAAGGGCACCTTACGCTCACGGTTTGCCACCTTAGCGATCTCGATGGTGTCATACTCGGTCATGTAGGGTTGATCGCTCACCCGGCGAATGATGGGAATCACGCCCGTCTGACCCTCAAAGGCCGCCTTTACGGCAAGCCCGCCCAGTGCATAGGCCTCGGCCAAGTCAGTGGCACTTGCCAGGTGGTTGGCACAGCGCTGCAAGGTCGAGAACTCGACGGCTCTTGTCTTGACGCCTAGATTGTTGGCAACCACCTGGGCCAAGTAGCGACTTGCCCCAGAAAGAGCGGTCTCGTGCCCAAAGGCATCGAGCTTGATTGCGCTGGTTGGCGGCTCGGCCATGAGCGTGCCGTCAGGACGACGTGCACCCTCCGAAACCGCCACGACCACCGACTTCATCTCTTCAAGGAGTCCAGCGATGCGCTCGGACAGGGCGCTCTCGGTTACCGGCGCCTCGGGCAATAGTATGAGGTCGGGACAGATGGCATGCTCCTGCGAAGCCAACGCCGACGATCCAGCAAGCCAACCTGTGTTGCGCCCCAT
>JAFWLX010000217.1 GCA_017510875.1 Atopobiaceae bacterium
AGCCCATTGGCATCACCCCCTTGGTCGTCTCGATCTCGTCGAGTTCCTTTGCTTGATGTGAAGATAACCCAAGAAGGTCACTGTTACAAGGACGTTTCGCGAGAGGGGCATATATGGCGGTGAGCGGTCATTTGGTTTTATTCGATATTTGAGCATCACTCAGACATTAGGCAATTTACCTGCTGTTTATTTAAAAACATCTCATGTGTTAAGCATCTGATGGGATACGAGCAAGTTTCAAGAGATTTTCACAAGTAAGCGCTTTACCTTGGGTTTATTTGTTTTTGGCTGGTGAGAGGCCTTAGACCGCGTAGAGCGCTTCTCGTACAATGGGCTTGATGAGAAGAGGACGACGAAAGAGGGGCTGCCATGGCAGAATTCATTTATCAGATGTACAAGGCGCGTCGCGCGCACGGTGACAAGGTCATTCTTGATGACGTCACGATGGGGTTCTTCCCTGGCGCGAAGATCGGTGTGGTTGGCCCCAACGGGATGGGAAAGTCCACGCTTCTGAAGGTCATGGCCGGCATGGAGGAAGTGACGGCAGGCGAGGCGAGACTGTCCCCAGGATACACGGTGGGCATCCTGCAGCAAGAGCCTCCGCTTGATGAGGACAAGACCGTCATCCAGAACATCGAGCAGGCCTTTGCCGACACCATCGCAAAGGTGGACCGCTTCAATGCTATTGGTGAGGAGATGGCCGACCCCGATGCAGACTTCGATGCCCTCATGGAAGAGATGGGACGTCTGCAGGACGAGATTGATGCGGCAAACGGCTGGGATCTTGAGAGCCAGCTCTCACAGGCGATGGACGCCCTGCAGTGCCCCGATCCTGACGCGCCGGTGAGCGTGCTGTCAGGAGGCGAGCGTCGTCGCGTTGCCTTGTGTCGCCTGTTGCTCGAGGCGCCAGATTTGCTGCTTTTGGACGAGCCGACTAACCACCTGGATGCCGAAAGCGTGCTCTGGCTCGAGCAGTTCCTGCACAATTACCCCGGAGCGGTGCTTGCCGTGACGCACGACCGCTACTTCTTGGACAACGTCGCGCAGTGGATCTGCGAAGTTGACCGCGGTCGTCTGTACCCGTACGAGGGAAACTACTCCACCTACCTTGAGACCAAGGCAAAGCGCCTTGAGATGCAGGGACAGCAGGACGCGAAGCGCGCTAAGAAACTGCGCGCCGAGCTTGACTGGGTCCGTAGCAGCCCCAAGGCGCGCCAGGCAAAGAACAAGGCGCGTCTTGAGCGCTATGAGCAGATGGCTGCCGAGGCGGAACGGACGCGCAAGCTCGACTTCTCAGAGATTCAGATTCCTGCCGGTCCGCGCCTAGGCAACAAGGTCATTCAGGCAAAGCATCTGCACAAGGCATTCGGTGACCGTGTGTTGATTGACGACCTCTCCTTCGACCTGCCGCGCAACGGCATCGTGGGCGTGATTGGCCCCAACGGTGTGGGCAAGACGACGCTCTTCAAGATGATCATGGGCCAAGAGCCGGTTGATTCCGGTACGCTTGAGATTGGCGAGACGGTAACCATCTCTTATGTTGATCAGACGCGTGCTGGCCTCGATCCTGACAAGACACTCTGGGAGGTAGTCTCGGGCGGTCTTGACACGCTTCAGGTGGGGAAGACGGAGATTCCGAGCCGCGCGTACGTGGCGAGTTTTGGCTTTAAGGGACAAGACCAGCAAAAGCGCGCGGGCGTGCTTTCGGGCGGCGAGCGCAATCGACTCAACCTTGCGTTGACGCTGAAGCAGGGCGGCAATGTGCTGCTGCTTGACGAGCCGACCAACGACCTCGATGTGGAGACCCTCGAGAGCCTTGAGGAGGCGCTCATCGCCTTCCCGGGATGCGCCGTCATCACCAGTCACGACCGCTGGTTCCTTGACCGCATCGCCACGCACATCCTGGCGTGGGAGGGAACCGACGAGGAGCCTGGACGCTGGCATTGGTTTGAAGGCAACTTTGAGAGCTACGAGAAGGACAAGATCAAGCGTCTTGGCGCCGAAGCGGCCAAGCCGCATCGCCTGCATCGCAAGCTGACGCGAGATTAAGACACGCTCTCGGCCTGCTCATCGGACACTGACTGCGGGGAAGTGTCGTATTCAAACACGACATGCTTAAGCTCGTCGAAAAGCAACTCCGGTTCGACGTTCAGGGCACGGGCGTAATCGCAAATCTCGAGTGCCGTGAGAGCGCGTTGTCCGTGCTCGATCTTGCTTACCACGGGACGGACAAAGCGCATCGCCCGGGCAACCTGATCTTGCGAAAGTCCCATTTCGTCGCGAATGGCAGCCAACCTCAGGCCAAAACGGGCATCGAGGTCTAGGTAGCGCTGTCTTCTTGTAATGCGGCTCTTCTTCATAGTCCGACGGTAGCGCCAAGAGCGATATGTTCCATATTGGAACATTGTTGTGGACGGCAATAAGAGCGAAAGAAATCAATAGTAAAACTATATGCCTTGCAATATTGATACATATAGGATGATGTTGGTGACGTTTCCGTTTGACCTGACTGCGAGTATGTGTCCTGGCTCTGAGCTACCATGAACACACTCAGATGAAAGGAAGAAGAATGGATAACGAAGCACACTTCTTTGCAATCGTCTCAAGGATGAAGTACATCGAGCGGTGGGCCCTTATGCGCAATGTGCGCGCCGAGAACCTCTCAGAGCATTCGTTGGAAGTGTCCATGATCGCGCACGCGCTCTGCACCATTGCCAATGTGCGCTACGGCCGCACGCTCGATGCGAGCCGTGCCGCAGTGGTCGGCTTGTACCACGACGCATCAGAAATCATTACTGGTGACATGCCCACACCGGTCAAGTACCGCAACGAACGACTGCGCGGCGCCTACAAAGAGGTAGAGAACGAGGCCGAGAAGGAGCTGCTCGCAACTCTGCCAGATGACCTTCGCCCGGCGTTCGAAGAAGTCTTCTCAATGTGGGTTGAAGACGCTGACGACGTTTACCTGCACGAGCTGGTTAAGGCTGCGGACAAGCTTTCTGCCTACATCAAGTGTCTTGAGGAAGAGTCGTCGGGTAATGCCGAGTTTCGTACTGCAGCTACGTCAACGCTTGCGGCGCTTGAGGAGATGTGCGCGACACATCCCGAGGTGGGGGACTTTATGGACGAGTTCCTGCCCTCGTATGGGCGCACGCTCGACGAGCTTCTGTAGCCGCGAGGGGCTTCTGGTAGAGTCGTATCGACTGCCGCATTCCCAGTGAGAGGAGAAAGTGCCATGGCCGTTCTGTTTGTTGAATATCCCAAGTGCTCCACCTGCCGTAAGGCCAAGAAGTGGCTCGACGAGCAGGGCGTTGAGTATATTGACCGCCACATCGTGGAGGACAACCCTTCTGCCGAGGAGCTGGCTGCCTGGCATGCGCAGAGTGGCTTGGCCGCGCGGCGTTTCTTCAACACGAGCGGCAAGCTGTACCGCGAGCTGCGCATCAAAGAAAAGCTTGATGCCGGCATGACAGAGGACGAGATGTTTGCGCTGCTCTCCACTGACGGCATGATGGTCAAGCGGCCGATTGTGGTGGGCGACGGCTTTGTGCTGGTGGGCTTCAAGGAAGCTGACTGGGCGGCGCGCCTGTTGGGTTAGCGAGACGCTTCAAGCCCCCGTCGAGCTTCGTTTGGGGGCACGGCTCGCGCGGGACCCTAACCAAACTGCCCGGCCACCTTCTCACGACGTGCTTGGCTGATTACCTTTCGTAGCCGTAGGGGTTGTTGCTCTGCCATCTCCAACTGTCCTGGCACATGTCGGCGATACCGTACTGAGCCTCCCAGCCCAGGAGCTCCTTGGCCTTGGTGCAGTCGGCCCAATTTGCCGTGACGTCACCTGGGCGACGCGGCTCGATGACGTAGGGGAGGTCCTTGCCGCAAGCGGCTGAATAGGCCTTGATGACGTCGAGCACGCTCGTGCCTTTGCCGGTGCCGAGGTTGAATACCTCGCAACCACCGCGGCGCGCCATCCACTCCAACGCCGCTACGTGGCCGCGAGCGAGGTCCACCACATGGATATAGTCACGGACGCCCG
>JAFWLX010000218.1 GCA_017510875.1 Atopobiaceae bacterium
GTGCCAGAAGGAAGACATACGCTCGGCAACATTCTTGGGCATCGGCGGGTGCGGAGAGGCAGAGATTCAGGTCTTTGACGCTGAGTCGGGAGCGTTTTCGACCGAGCGCCACGAGGGAGTTCTCGAATTGGTCTCGCTCATGGGCAATGTGATAGACGGAGGCGAGTCCGGTCTGTGTTGGCACGCGCATGCGTTCTTTACGTACCGCGACGGAGACGAGCATCGCATCGCATCGGGCCACCTTAAGTCAGCAACGGTCCGCTATACCGCCGAGATAGAGCTCAGACCCGTGACGGAAGGCGTCATTCGCGGCATGCCGGACCCCGAGACGGGAACTAGGTTCTGGTCATTCTGAATGTAGCCAGGCGCACAAAGGAGGGACAGATGAAAAGAAGCGTCACGCGATCGCTATCTATGCGTCTGCCCATGCTGTTTGTGGCCAGCATGATAGCCATCATGTGCGTCATGATTCCGCTGGTATACCTCCGTTTTCACAACCGCATGATCGACCAGTACACCCGCATGGCCGAGGGCGTCACGCAGCTCATGGTCAACGCCTTTGACGGCGACAAGGTCGACGAGTACATGGAGCAGAACACGAAGCTGCCAGAGTACACCAAGATGGTTGACTACCTCTACACCCTGCGCGACAACTACCCCGACATTCTCTACATGTACATCTACCGCTTTGAGGAGGATGGCGGGCACGTGGTGGTAGACCTCGATGCTGACTGGGTGGAAAACGGCGAAGGTTACGATGTGGGGTCAGTCTGGACGCTTGACGAGATGGAGGAGCCCTTTGCCTCTCACCTTGACGAGGTCATGGCAGGCAAACAGATTGCCGGCTACTCCGAGCTCACCAAAGAGGACGGTTATCTCTTTACCTACACCCGCCCCATCTTCAAGAGCGATGGCAGCTACGCCTGCACCGCCTGCGTAGACTTCTCCATGGACTACCTGTCGGGCATGGACATAGCCTATACCCTGCGACTCTCTCTTGCGCTTTTGGCCATTGGCGCACTCGTGCTGGTACTTGACATCCACATTGTTCACAAGCGCATCACGCATCCCCTAAACGAGCTGTCCAGCTGCGCCGGCAGCTTTGCCTACAACACCGAAGAGGACCATAGGAACAACATCGCGCAGCTTGATGCGCTCAATATCCAGACAGACGACGAGATTGAGGACCTCTATCACAGCCTCCAGTCAATGACGCGTGACAGTTTTGAGGCAACGGCAAGCCTCACACAAGCGCTTGATGACGTAAGTGCCCGAGACGGCATGATCACGGCGATGGCTGCCGACTACCGCAGCATCTACTATGCTAACCTCGACACCGATGAGTGCACTTGCTATCGCGCATCCACAACCATGTCCGAAAAAGTGTGGGTGGGAAAGGTCTTCTCCTTTACGAAGGGCTTCACAGACTATGCGGGGCGCTGCGTGGCAGAGCAGGACCGGGCGGGCTTTTTACAGTTTATCGAGCCAGACAACATCCGTGCAGGGCTGGCAAAGGAGGCCATGCTCGCGTACCGCTATCTGTCCATCAGCGATGGCGTGGAGCGTTACGAGATGCTGCGGATTGCAGGCGTGCGCAGCATCGAAGAACGTGACGACAAGATCGTCCATGCGATAGGCGTAGGCTTCTCTGACGTAGACCGAGAGACGCGCAATTCCATGGAGCAGAACCGCGCACTACTCGAGGCCCTCGCGCGGGCCGAGGAGGCCAATGCGGCAAAGACCGCCTTCCTCAGCTCGATGAGCCACGAGATACGCACGCCCATGAACGCGATTATCGGGTTGAACAACATCATATTGCGCAATCCAGACCTATCGGCAGACACGCGCCGCGAACTTGAGAAGATTGGCTCAAGCGCGCAGCACCTGTTGTCGCTTATCAACGACATTCTTGACATGAGCCGCATCGAGTCGGGACGTATGCAGATCAAGGCAGAGGAGTTCTCGCTGAGCGCGATGGTGGATCAAGTGAATACCATCATCAATGGGCAGTGCGAGGATAAGGGACTGGTCTACGAGAGTCGCATGGTTGATGTGACGGGAGACTACTTTGTGGGCGATGACCTGCGACTGCGACAAATTATCATCAACATCCTGGGCAATGCCGTAAAGTTTACCGACAGGCCGGGAACCGTCACCTTCGTCGTCGAGCAGTCAGAGAGCACGTCTGACCATTGCCACCTGTGCTTTACCATGAGCGATACCGGCATTGGCATGGACGAGGCATTTCTCCCCCACCTGTTTGAGCCCTTTGCCCAAGAAGACGCAACTACCACCAATCGCTACGGCGGAAGCGGCCTTGGCATGGCCCTTACCAAGAACATGGTTGACCTGATGGGCGGCACCATTTGCGTTAAGAGCAAGAAGGGGTGCGGCACCACGTTTGTGGTTGACATACCACTTGAGCGTGCGGAGCACGCCAAGCTGCCAAGCGAGCCAGATGAGCCTACACCCACTGCCTCTGTGGAAGGTGCCCATGTGCTTGTGGTAGAGGACCAAGAGATGAATGCCGAGATTCTGTGCGACCTGCTCGACATGGAGGGGATAAGCTCCGAGTGGGCGCAGAACGGACAAATAGCGGTTGAGATGTACCAAACAAGCAAGGCGGGGCACTTTGATGCTATTCTCATGGATATGCGCATGCCCGTGATGGACGGCCTGACGGCCACCCGCGAGATCCGCAGGATTGAAAGCGATGGCAGGGGTCACGTTCCCATCATTGCCCTCACGGCAAACGCGTTTGACGAGGATGTACAACAGTGCCTGCAGGCGGGCATGGACGCGCATCTGTCCAAACCCGTAGACATAGACCAGGTAACGGGACTACTTTCCAGGATGCTTGCATCCCGCTAGGTGAGGCTGCCTTGCTTTACGATTCTTGCTCCCCTGCTATGCACCATGGATCTTGAGCTGCCTATGAAGACGCTTTGCCATATCGCCAAAACCGGCAAAGCTGATGCCGCCAGAGATCACCATGCCCAGCACGGGCACAGCCTTGCCAGCAACCTGTCCTGTGAGTCGGTGTGCCATGCGCTTACCCAGCGCCAGCGAAATTGACTCTACCTTTGCAGAGCCCCACTTCTCGCACAGGCTGTAGCGAAGGTTCTCTATGCTCTCCCCTGCCCGACGCCGTGCCGCCAGATTGCCAAGCAGCTTGTCTGCCTGCTCGTCTCCGGCCATCACCCCAAGAAACATCACTAAAGCCCGCGCCGTTGCCATATCGGTGTCCTCGCCCATTATGTGCACAAGATCACGCCATCCGTACAGGTAAGACAGCTTTTGAATCATACGTATGAGGTGTGCGTAAAACTGGATGAGATCAGCGGGAATAGTTGCGGCAGCCGCGGCACCGCCCGGAAGCCCTGCGGCCATCGAAAGCGCCGTTGTGCGCCTTGCCTCCACGCCAATGGAATGTTTGGCCATACGGGCAATCTCTTTGTCTGTAATGCCGGCCTTTGCCGGAGTGGTATCGATGGCAACACCAACGGTATATGCATCGTGCTTGGGACCAATTGCATTGGTAAGGTAGCTCGCGCGATTGACTTCTGCCCCAGGCATACGCATGGCCTGGTGTACCACCTCGTCAAAACTTGGGAGGCTTCGCTTAAAGTCGTCGAAGGTATCCCGATATGCATCAGCCGCACCGGCTATCGCAACCTTTGTTGCGTCCACTACTTGTGCAAAAAGGTCCTGTGACTGGTTTTGCGGTTCGTTGTTGATGGAAGACTCCTGCCACGAGCGCCTCAGCATGATTGAGCACTAGCTTTACCCTACCCTAGATGGAGGCCTGCCAAACGCACATGTTGCACGCCATACCGCTCGCCAGCAAAACGTGCATTTTGCCAGTCGGCAGTACATAGAGGGTACCACCCCCACCCACACGGAGTAAAAGGATCGTCCCGCTTTCTATCGTGGTGGATTGGGAGGCCGCCCGTAGACGCCGTTCGCACACACGACCTGCGCCACATGTCAATTCTGGTTCAATTGAGAGATGTTTTTTGGCTGTCCTGCCGTACAAATCTTTAGAATCACATGTAATGTCATTGCAATTTGAACCGTTTGTCAAAACCATCATGTTTGTTTATATGTCATATGATGCAAGGAGATAGAGGGCCATGAAATGGGTCAATCAGGAACTTATTGAGAATGCCCTAGAGCGGTTTGTCTTGCACGCCTTGCCAGACGCCCACGATTGGAGAACCGCTACCTATCGCATTGCCGGTTTTGATGGACGCATGATGGACTCCTATGAGATAGAGACCGAGATACCCACATCAGGGGAAGACTGCTGGGTCTTAATGAGAATCGCGCGCAACCGAAAGACGGGAGCGATGGAGCTTGTTGGCTTTCAGGCCATTATGTGCGAGGCAGGCGGCGAGGTCACCTA
>JAFWLX010000019.1 GCA_017510875.1 Atopobiaceae bacterium
GAATTCAACAAGGCCCATGTCCGCAAACAACGCGCGCGCGCCATCACTCAACGATTCGGCTGCATCATCTTTGACGGCAATCATAACCAACAAACCACTACGGTGGCAGTAGTGATCGAGATAGTAATAGAGGCCGCCAGATCCAATCTCAAGCCTTAGCTTCTTTCCCTCCAACGCGTAACCGTACCTGCTTTGATAGCGATAGAGCTGCTGAATGTTTCTTGGCATGTTTTCATACTTGGTATCGCTATCCAAGCTCTCTTTTAAGGTCGTCTGATAGTCAAGTGTGGGCTTGGTGCTTGAGAGGCAGGTATCAAACACGGTTGAGTCAACCACTCTGTGCGAGTCATTGTCATAGACCACAATGTTGATGCCGCGCGAATTCTTTGAGTACTCAGCTTTGCCTATGACGCATGACGACATGTTGCCCGAGACAACGCCCGCACTCTTCACTGTGTAGTTTGTACCGTCAGAAAGAACCCCGCTGTATGTGCTTGCGGTGCTATCTATCTCTTCCTCTTCCTCCCACTCGCCCTCGCTGACCGCCTCAAGGCTCTCACGAATGTCCTGTGCCTCGTCTTGATTCAGGCCGTTCTTGTCAATAAATGATTCCACGTCCTTATCAAACCAAGAGGGATGCCGCACAAGCTTCTCGATTTCAACCTTGCCATCGGTAATGACTGCAAGATAGGAATCGGAAACCTGGATAGTGCTTAGCTCGGTGAGCCCCATATAAGAGAAGGCCATCCGCTGAGCTGCGGTAAGGTTTGCGGCTGCATCGTCTTTTACACTGACAAGAACGGTGAAGCCATTTGCAGAGGTCACCTTTTGTAGATAGTCGGTAACGTCAGTCGCATAGGTTGCTTCGCCCATGTTCCTGATCTTATTACGATATTGATCAAGTTGCGCATTGAGGCGAGCGGCAAACTTGCCATTGCGCTCATCCCTATTGCCACATGTTTCCTTAAGATAGGTGCTCATCCACTTGGAAAGCTTCATGGCACCGTAGTAATTGAGGTGCTTATCGGTATCTTTGGAATCCAAGGGCACGCAGTAGTCAAGCTCTGACAGCAGCGGCTCAAACTCAAAGTCAACGAAATCGATACCGTAGGCATCAGCAATCTCTTGGATGCTGTTATGCTCGCTGCTTGACCAGTTGCTTGGTGAAGGCGTCTTGCAAAACACAAGTCGTAAGTTGTTCTCTTCGCAGAACTCAATAAGCTTCTTGAAGTAGAAGAGTGCCTCGTCCTCAAATGAGGTGTCTGCCGGCTCATCAGGGTCAAGTACCTGCGCAGGAACCGGAATGTCTTCGATGGCAGTTGTCTCGAAGATACGAGAGAACTCCATGAAGTACCCTCGTGCAAAGACCTCTGGCTGGGTACCGTACTTGACAAAATCGGTGTAGTCGATACTGGCCCAGCGGTCATGGTATCCAAAGAGCGGGAAGCGATAAAGCAGTGCCTCAACCGGTCCATCAGTAAGTGCATCAATGACCTCGTTGTACACAGGAGATGAAGCATCCATGCCATCAAGCGCACGATGGTAGTCCTCTGACACTCCTAGGCGCCTAAGCATCGAGATATCGAGCACCACCGTGTCAAGCGTCTCATTGTGCAAGCGATAGGCCTCTTTGGTCCAGAAGTACGATGCCATCATGGGCTGCGAGCTAGAAGCCAAGTTGTAGGCATTGATGCCGTCCTGCTCGTACATCTCCATGGGCGAGAAACCAAAGAGCGTCATGCTCGCGCCTACAAAGATCGTCTCGATGGAGTTGTGCGGCTCCTCGTAGAAGCCCGTATAGGTATGGTAGTTGTTCTCGTAGAACCAGACTGGCTGCAAGAAGCTGTTTGCCCCCGCAAGCAGCAGCACCAGAACAACCACAAACACAAACCCTCGAGTGAGGATTCGGTATAGCCGATCCACCTTTGTTGGATTCTTGGCCCTATCAGCCATGATCACCTCAGGTTTCATACTAGATTACACACGTCTCAACAGATAAACCAATATATCCTACGACAACCAACGGCTTGTCATGGGCAGGAATGTCCGAGCGTGTATTCCTCCACAATGTCCAATAAAAAAACCTCCTTAAAAAGGAGGTTGAAAAATCTGGCTCCCCGGGTAGGATTCGAACCTACGACACATGGATTAACAGTCCACTGCGCTACCACTGCGCCACCGGGGAATATGTCCTTGCGCAAGAAAGAACTATACGAGATTGTTGACAGAAGCGCAAGGGTTAATTTTGACTTTTTCTAGTCTTCCATGTAGTCCTTAAGACGTCCGGAGCGGCTGGGATGACGGAGCTTTGCAAGGGTCTTGCTCTCTATCTGTCGGATACGCTCGCGCGTGACACCAAACTCGCGACCTACCTCCTCGAGTGTGCGAGGATGCCCGTCCTCAAGGCCAAAGCGGAACTTAATGACCTTGCGCTCACGATCGGCCAGGCTGTCGAGCACCTGATCAAGCTGCTCGCGCAGCATGCTCTCGCTTGCGGCCTCGGGCGGTGCCACTGCGGTGGAATCCTCGATGAAGTCGCCCAGCTGCGAGTCTTCTTCCTCGCCGATGGGTGTCTCGAGCGAGACGGGCTCCTGGCTGATCTTTTGGATCTCGCGTACGCGATCTGCACTCATGCCCATCTCCTCGCCAATCTCTTCGGGAGTTGGGTCACGGCCAAGGTCTTGCAGCAGCTGGCGCTGCACGCGCACGAGCTTGTTGATGGTCTCGACCATATGCACAGGAATGCGGATGGTGCGCGCTTGGTCTGCGATGGCGCGCGTGATGGCCTGGCGAATCCACCAGGTGGCATAGGTTGAGAACTTGAAGCCCTTGGTGTAGTCAAACTTCTCTACCGCACGGATAAGGCCAAGGTTTCCCTCTTGGATGAGGTCGAGGAACAGCATGCCGCGTCCCACATAACGCTTGGCAATGGACACAGTAAGACGCAGGTTTGCGCTGATAAGTGCCTGCTTTGCCTCGAGGCCCACCTGCTCGATACGCATAAGGCGCCTTTGCTCGGCACGCGTGAGCTCAATCTCGCCTGCCTCTGCGGCCTCGAGCTTCTCGGTGGCATCGGTGCCGGCCTCGATCTTCATGGCCAAGTTGACCTCTTCGGCAGCCGTAAGCAGGTCGACCTTGCCAATCTCTTTGAGATACATACGCACAGGGTCACCGGTAAGCATAACCGTCGAGGTGTCGGTTCTGCGCGCACGCGCACGGCTGGAACGTTTGCGAGAACGAGTCTTGGGCGTGGCGCGAAGCACCTCGTTGGCAACACGTGCCTCCATGCGGGCCTCGGCGTTCTCGTCATCATCGTCATCGTCAACAACAAGGTCGTCATCGTCGACAAGGTCGTCGTCTACGGAGTCAAGGTCGTCATCAAGACCAAGCATGACCTCGTCTGCCTTATTGGCAGACGTGATCTCTACACCCTTTGCACGCACGACATCGTAGAGGTCAGAAAGCTCGTCATCGGTTACATCAAGGTCTGCGAGGGCAATTTGAATGTCATCCTCAGTGATCTTGGACCCGGCCCCACCCCGCGAAAGGCCATCTACGACCTCTTGAAGCTCGGGAGTTAACTTGACGTTGGTGTTGGATTTCTTAGCAGCCACAGCCATCCTTTCGACATAAGACTAGTGAATCCTACCCATTCTTATTGTTTTCTATACAATCGACGGGAGACGCTTTTCTAATTCGCCAATTCTTTTTTGCAAACTGGTGGCTTCACGAAAGAGTTCCTGCGTATCTGTATCCACCGGCTGTGAGCTCAAAGCACGCAAGCGCCCTCTGATTCTTTGCACCTCACGCCTGCGCGAGGCAAGCTCAACCGTGTCAAGCAAGAAGCTCACCTTTTGCTCTGTGCTCATCTCCTCGATAAGAGCAATGCGCCCTCCTGCAAGAATCTGCGCCGCCTCGGGTACCACTCCTTGGGCCGCTGCCACAACATCTGCGGGCGATGTGCCCTCGGGCGTTGCCAGCATGGCCCAGGCAAGTGCCTCGTGGCGGGAATCCGCCCATGTGAAGGTTGCCATACGCTCACCATAGGGACGCAGCGCATCGGTTTCGCGCGCCATAAGCGAGAGCAGCTCGCGCTCGGCACGTACCTGAAAGCGCTCGTCGCTTGAGAGCATCGCAAGGTCAAAGTCATCCGTCGTCTGATGTGTGGGAGCTTGTGTGGGCGCCTCATCGTAAGTAGGGCGATTGCGCACGGGGGGACGTTCGACTATACGCCTGCGCACCTCATCTGGGCTTGTCCCCAGAAGCTGCGAAATCTGCACCGCATAGCTGTCGAGCAGCACGGAGCTCTTAAGGGGTGCCAACACCTCGGCAAGGCTGTTGAGGGCCGCCACGCGCTGCCCCGGCACCGAAAGGTCAAACGAGGCAAGACGGCGCTCGAACACAAAGTCCATAAGAGGCTGTGCCTCGGCCAGACGAGCGCGCAACTCGTCTACGCCATGGTTTGAAAGATACTCCGCAGGGTCCTCGTTGTTGGGCAGCACCACACACACCATCTCGAGCTTGGTCTGGTCTATAAACTGCACGGCCCGCTCTGCCGCCCGCTGACCTGCCGCATCGCCGTCAAACAGGCAGATGATGCGATTGCTGGCAAAGCCCGAGATGGCCCGCACATGATCTATAGAAAACGAGGTACCCAAGGCCGCCACGGCATTGGTGAGCCCCGCCTCATGCATGGCAATGACGTCTGTGTATCCCTCACACACGATGGCCTCGCCCGTAGCGGCCATGCTTTCCTTTGCGCGGTCAAACGCAAAGAGGTGCTTTGACTTGTGAAAGACTGACGTCTCCTTGGTGTTGAGGTATTTGGGTTTGCCATCGCCAAGCACACGTCCACCAAAGGCGATAGTGTTGCCCTGACGGTCATGAATGGGAAACATCACGCGCTCAAAGAACCGGTCGCTCAACCTTCCGTTATAGCGAGCGGCAAGGTCGGCCGCTTCAAGCTCCTCTGGGGTGAATCCTTTTGAGCGCAGGTGCGAAACCAAGCCTGTGCCTCCGGGCGCATAGCCCAGCTTCCAGCTCTTGCAGACAGAAGAGCCAAACCCGCGGCCGCCAAGATAGCGC
>JAFWLX010000219.1 GCA_017510875.1 Atopobiaceae bacterium
AGCAACGCCACCCTGAAAGGTGAGTACCTAGGCTGGTACAGCGACGGGCTTACGCTGGTCAACTGCCATATCGAGGGAACACAGCCGCTCGTACACTGCACCAACCTTACGCTTGTGGGCTGCACCATGGTCGACTGCGACCTAGCTTTCGAGGGCTCCGACGTACAAGCCACCGTATGCGGCCACGTGGACTCCATCCGCGATCCACGCTCGGGCCGCATCGAGGTGGGCAGCGTCGGCGAGATCGTACACGACACACTCTCTGGCTGCGGGGCGCTCATCGTGGAAACTGGAGCACCCATGCAGTCGTGCCACACGCCATGCCACTGTGCTTCGGAAAACTGCTATTCCGACTACTCTTCCCGGCGCGGAGCGTCGAAGTCGGTCGTCACCGAGACGTCAGCCCACTTCTCCAGCTCGGCGAGACGGGCATTGAGCGCCCCCCGCACAGCTGCCAGCGCGTCAGATCCAAGGTAGAGACGCAGCGGAGTATCGTCGGCCTCGATCGCCTTGATAATGGGATAGCCAGCCTTGAGAGGATCGCCGGGCAGCTGACGCATGTTGACGTTCTGGGCAACGGAACGCTTATGGGCTGTCTCAGCGTAGTCACCTACGGTGTTATCAGAGCCCTTGAGCGAGGTGTCATAGAAATGAGTGCGGAAGGCACCCGGTTCAACAATCATGGCCTTGATCCCGAGGGGCGCAACCTCTGCGGCGAGGCCCTCGGTCATGAGCTCGACGGCAGCCTTGGTAGCTGCGTAGTAGCCTGAGGCCGCGCCCGTGCGCACAGCACCAATGGAGCTGACGTTGACGATGGCACCGTCGCGACGCTCGCGCATGGCGGGAAGCACCTTCTTGATCATGGCTACCATACCAAAGAAGTTGGCGTCAAACATGGCCTGGACGCCCGCGGGATCCGCCTCCTCCACCGAGCTACGATAGCAGTATCCAGCATTGTTGACGAGCACGTCGACCTGACCAAACTTGGCGATAGCGGCATCGTAGGCAGCGTCGATAGAATCCTGCTGGGTGAGGTCGAGCGCCACGGCAAGGGCAGACTCGGGGTAATCGGCAACGATGCCCTCGACCTTGGAGGTGGTGCGTGCGGTCACGACCGCATTGTCGCCGTGCTCAAGTACCGCGCGAGCGATGCCCTCGCCAATGCCGCCTGCACTGCAGCCTGTGATGAGCCACGTCTTTGCCATGATGGATCTCCTTTCATACGCACCGCTTGGGTGCCCGTTCCCTTGATTGTCATTATGGGAGCAGACTTGCTTGGAGTACAGTGTTAGTCGCACACATCAGATTGCGTTTTATGCAAACTGGAGAAGCCACATGGAGCTTGAGCAGCTACGACAACTGGCAACTGTTGCCGACGAAGGAACAATGCAAGCAGCAGCAATGCGGCTGCACCTCTCCCCCTCTGCCCTCTCACGATCGCTTCGCCGTTTGGAGGACGAACTCGGCCAGCAGCTCTTCGACCGCACGAAGAACTCGATGCGCCTCAACGAGCGGGGACGACTTGCCCTCGAGCATGCACGTGCAATCCTCGCCGAAGAGCGACGCCTGCGCGACGACTTTGCAGCAATCGCAAAGCGAGCGCGCACCATTCGCGTGGCCAGCGTTGCCCCGGCACCAGCTTGGCGCCTGAGTGCCCTCGTACTCGCCCAGAATCCTACGGCAATTGTCGAGCCGGACATCGTATCTCCCGAGGAGGCACGCGGGCGTCTCCTCAACGGTACTTGCGATCTCGCCGTCACCACAGACCCCATTGCCCTGCCCATCACTCGCAGCACCGCGCTCCTGCACGAGGATCTCTATGCCAACGTACCTGAAGGACATGCGCTTCGCGACCGTGACTCCCTCACCTTCGGCGAGCTCGACGGCCAGAGTTTTCTCGTCTACGGGGGCATCGGCTACTGGCACGAGATCCATGAGCGTATGCTGCCTCACAGCCATTTTGTGACGCAGCCCGACCGCATCGTCTTCTTGCAGCAAGTACGCACGAGCGATTTGCTCACCTTCACGACCAACGCCCCAGAGAACACGAGCGCGCATGAGTCACGTAAGGCCATACCCATCACCGATGCAGAAGCGCACGCGACTTTCTGGCTGAGCATGCGTACCGACGCCCCAGCAACCATACAAGCGGCGTTTGCACTCGCAGAAGCAGAATCCGAGCGCCAGCAAGATGGATGATGACGCTGGCGAAACGTTTGAAAGGCGCTGGCAACTGATTGCTACGAGCATCCAAACATCAGACGGGATTCCTATGGGAGCTCCGCCACGCGTCAAACCTTCCTCAGATAGGCATACAACCACCGGAAGTCAGGCTGCCCGGGATGCTCATTGCCAAAGATGCCCTGCTCAACTACCTCAAACTGCGGGAAGCTCTCCATCATGTGAGCAAATCGATCCTCGTTCATGTAGGTGTAATAGCGCTTCTTGAGGTAACCGTCCCGTTGGCCGTACTTGAACGAGACGAACAGCACACCACCGTCGTGAAGCGCACGCGCCATCTTTGGGAAGACTTCAAGCAAGCGCTCGTACTCCAAATGCATGATGGATGCTGAGGCATAGATGCCGTCATA
>JAFWLX010000020.1 GCA_017510875.1 Atopobiaceae bacterium
CCACGGGCACGATGTTGCACTTGCAGAACAGGATGTCGCAGGCCTGATGCACCGGATAGGTAAGGAGCAGGCCGGTAAGAGAATGGCCTGAGGCTTCCATCTCTGCCTTCACGGTGGGATTACGCTGCAGCTCTGCCTCGCTCACCAGCGAGAGGAAGGGCAGCATAAGCTGGTTCTCTGCAGGCACGGCAGAGTGGGTAAAAATCATGGTCTTCTTGGGATCAATGCCACAGGCAAGGTAGTCCATGACCATGTTGTACACGTTGTCCTGGATGTGCTCGGTAGAGTCACGGTCTGTGATTACCTGGTAGTCTGCAATGATGATGTTGGTGTTGATGCCAAGGTCCTGCAGACGAACACGCTCGATCAGCGTACCAAAGTAGTGCCCCAGGTGCAGTCGCCCCGTTGGACGATCGCCCGTAAGCATCGTGTACTTGGCCGCATTACCAGCAGCAATGTCTTCTTGAATCGCATTCGAGCGGCGCAGCGCCGCCTCGTAGCTCCCCTCGTTGGGCATGGGAGGCTTCCTTTCTTTGGAACGTTCACACACAAGCGTCTATGTTAGCGCAGATTGGACTAGCAGGAGAGGAACAAACTTGATGTGAAACGCCCAGGTCTTACCACTTTGTCGTGACACAGAATCTCATACAAAAGGGCTGCCAAAAGGCAGCCCTTCCTTACGTTTGCGTTTAGGGTGTCAGAACGCTTAGAGCACCATAAAGGCGATGGTAAGCACGATCATGCAAACAACCGAGAGCACGACGATGATCTTGGTGCAGAACTTGACCCACGTGGAGTACTCGATACGCGAGAGGGCCAGGCCACCCATGATGGCACCAGAGGTGGGCGTGATAAGGTTCACCACACCAGAGGCGGCGCAGAAGGTCATAACCATGACCGACGGGTTGAAGCCAAGCTGCTGCGCCAGGGGTCCCATGATGGGCATGGAAACACCAGCCATGCCGGAAGTCGAGGGGATGAGGAACGACAGCAGGAAGTACAGCAGGTAGGAGCCAATGGAGAAGACGATGCCCGAGGTGCCGGCCAGCGCACTGGAAGCGGCGGAGAGCACGTACATGTCAAGGCCGGTGGCAGCCATAAGGACGGAAACGCCGCGGGCAAGGGCGATGACCATGACAACGCTCATCATGTCGCCAGCACCAGCCATGAACTCGTCAACGATCTCGTGCTCGCTCATGCCGCCTACGATACCGATGATGATGCCCAACAGCAGGAACCACGTGGTGGCCTCCTGGAAGTACCACTGACCCAGGGGCACGCCCGTCAGGAAGTCAGACCAACCAACAAAGATGTTCACTCCCAGATCCTCCCAGGGAATGAAGGAGACGATCATGATAATGAAGGCAAGAGCAAAAAGAACCAGAACGCCCTTCTGCTTTCCGGTGAGCTCAACGTCGCCCGCCTCGGCGGCTGCGCCATAGGCGGCCTTGGCGTTCTCGGTCTCGGTAGCGCTCATGAGAGTGCGGCTGGGATCAGCCTTGACCGTCTTGGCATACTGGAGCACAAACCAGACAGCCACGATGTAAGAGACAGCAAGCAGCACAAGGCCTAGGCCAATAAAGATGGTCTGATTACCCTTAATGCCCACGCCATCAAGGGCTGCAGATGCGGCACCCACGGCAAAGGGGTTGACGGTGGAGCCAAGGCAACCAACGCCAGCGCCCAGAAGGACGATCATGGCACCAGTAAGCGAGTCAAAGCCAGCTGCCATCATTGTGGCGGAAAGCAGGGCGTAGAAACCAACGGTCTCCTCGCACATGCCGTAGGTGGTGCCACCCAACGCAAAGAGCGCCATAAGGATGGGGATGAGCTTGAGCTCGTTGCCGCCCATCTTCTTAACGAGCACAGCAATGCCGTCGGCGATGGCATTGGTCTTGTTGACGATGCCCAAGAAACCGCCCAGAACCATGACGAAAAGGCATACGTCGATGGCGTCCGCAAAGCCGCGAACCGGCGACATGAGGAAGTCGGAGAGCTTAGCCGCGACCACCGCGCCTTCCTCGCCGTTAATACTGTAAGTTGCGCCATTCAGCAAAATGGTGATGACGGCAACGATTGCCAAGAGAATGAGGATGATTGAGAAGCTGGTAAGCATCTCCCTCTTCTTCTTGGGTGCTTCTGTATCTGCCATATCAGATACTCCTTTCGATCACGCGACTCACACGAGTCTTGAAACCCTACCAATATGCTACGACACATATCTGTAACATTACGTTTCTAGAGTACGTCCAATTCCGACACATTTCAAGACTCAAATCGGATTTTTATCCAATAGCATCCTGAAGGCCACCGTTTGCCGGTGCATGCATGAACCTAGGGCACAAATCGGGAAAACGCGAGACAAGTGACTAAAAAACCGCACTTAGAAATACTAATTATGTCAAAGCTTGCAGTACTCTTTGGGAAATAGCATAAAGGGGCTAGTCTTTGCGCCCAGCTGTATCATAGGTTCTACATATGCACTCATCTAGTAGTTTTTAAACAATATATACCTTTCAAATACAGAAGAGCTGACCGATTTCGACACTGAGTATCGGGAATCGGTCAGCTCGGATTGCCATTCGAAGGCGACACGCATGGTACTCTAAACCAAAGGTATGCAGCAAGCGTTACTTCAGGGTTGCGTACATGACGGCCTTGATGGTATGCATACGGTTCTCGGCCTCGTCAAAGACGCGGGACTGCGGGCCCTCAAAGACCTCATCGGTGACTTCCATCTCGGTGATGCCAAACTCGTCCGCGACCTCCTGGCCGTGCGTGGTGTTGGTGTCGTGGAAGCTGGGCAGGCAGTGCTCGAAGATGGCGGTGGGGTTGGCCTCGGCCATGAGCTCCTTGGTGACGCGGTACGGGGAGAGCATGGCGATGCGCTCGCCGAACAGGTCATAGGACTCGCCCATGGAGACCCAGATGTCGGTGTACAGGGCGTCGCAGTTCTTGGCGCCCTCGTGCGGATCCTCGGTCAGGACGATCTCGCAGCCGTTCTGGGCGGCGATCTCACGGCAGGTGGCGACGAGGTCGGCCTCGGGCATACGGGCCTCGGGGCCGCAGGCGCAGAAGTTGATGCCGAGCTTGGCGCAGACGACCATGAGGGAGTTGGCCACGTTGTTGCAGCAGTCGCCGAAGAAGGTGAGCTTCTTGCCGCGGACGTCGCCGACCTCCTCCTGGAGGGTCAGGATGTCAGCAAGCATCTGCGTGGGATGGAAGTCGTCGGTGAGGCCGTTCCACACGGGCACGCCGGACTTCTCGGCGATCTCCTCGACGTCGGACTGCTTGAAGCCGCGGAACTCGATGCCGTCATAGATGCGGCCAAGCACGCGAGCGGTGTCCTCGATGGACTCCTTGTGGCCCATCTGCGAGCTATTGGGGTCGAGGTAGGTGACGCCCATGCCCAGGTCGAAGGCACCAACCTCAAACGAGCTGCGGGTACGGGTAGAGGTCTTCTGGAAGATGAGGACGACGTTCTTGCCCTCGAGGTAACGGTGGGGAACGCCAGCGCGCTTCATGCTCTTGAAGTCAGCGGAGAGCTTGAGAAGATAGCGGATCTCGTCGGGAGTGTAGTCAAGAAGCTTGAGGAAGCTGCGACCGGAGATGTTGACACCCATGTGTGGGCTCCTTTCAAATCATGGCAATGTGCACGGCGCACATCAATAACCTAAAACACAGTCAGGAGCCAGTCCGGGGACGAGTCGCCACCCCCGGACTGGCTTATCATGCTCGAGCTTAGAGGTCTTCACGCTCGAAGGGCATGCTCATGCAGCGCGGGCCGCCACGGCCACGGGACAGCTCTGCCGAGGGAACCACGAGCAGGTCGAGGCCCTCCTTGTAGAGCACGTCGTTGGTAACGGTGTTGCGCTGGTAGACACAAATCTTGCCAGGAGAGACGCACAGGGTGTTGGAACCGTCGTTCCACTGCTCGCGTGCGGCTGCCGTGGGGTCTCCGCCACCGCAGGGGATAAGCTTGACGGTGTCGATGTCAAGGGCCTTGGCCAGAACGTGCTCGAGGGTATCGATCATCTCTTCGATCTTGACCTGGCCCTGCTCGGCGCCCTTGGTGATCTTGAACACCTGCAGGGTGCCCATGATACCCGGGTGGATGGTGAACTTGTCCACGTCAATCTGGGTGAACACGGTGTCAAGGTGCATGAAGGCACGAGACACCGGGATGTTGAAGGCGTAGATGGTGTCAATCTCGGCGCCCTTGCCACCCCAGAACAGGTTCTGGGCAAGCTCGTCGATGGCAGCAGCCTGCGTACGCTGCGAGATACCAATGGCCAGCGTGTGCTCGTTGAGGTTGAGCACGTCGCCACCCTCCACGTGATAGGAGGAGTCGCGGCGGTACCACAGCGGGGTGCGCTTGTACTCGGGATGATACTTGAAGATGAACTTGCCAAGCAGCGTCTCGCGGTTACGCGTGACGGAGAACATGTGATGCAGCATGACGCCCTTACCCACAACCGCAAACGGGTCGCGCGTGAAGTAGGTGTTGGGCATGGGGTCGATGAGAAGATCGGTCTCGGAGTCCTGATCCTGGCCAACGAGGTCGGTAAGAAGGGTGCTGGAAGCGGAGGGCAGGTCTACCTCGTTCTTGCGAAGACCGGCGATGGTCTTCTCGACAAAGGCCTGGGTGTCGCGGATGGAGTACAGGTACTCCTTGACGGCAGCAAGCATGTTCTTGCCACGCAGACCAGACTCCTTGAGCCACTGCTCGGTGTACTCCTCGCGAGCGCCTGGTTCGGCATCAAGGGCCTCGGCGCAGAGCTTCTCGAGGTACAGCACCTCAACGCCCTGCTCACGCAGAATCTCTGCAAAGCGATCGTGCTCTTGCTGGGCAACCTCCAAGAAGGGGATGTCATCGAACAGCAGACGACCAAGGTCATCTGGGGCAAGGTTCAGAAGCTCCTCACCAGGACGATGCAGCAGAATCTTCTTAAGGGGGCCGATTTCGCTATGGACATAAAGTCCTTTCATGGTGCCCTCCACTCCTTTCACGTTGGATACTACCAACGTACGAACTAATAGAAACCAATTTAGGGGCCGTACAATGCGGCACAAGTCACATAGTACGCTCATGACTAACTATATGCAATATAGTTTTCTTTTTAAGAGAAGAGTTGGCGAACTCTACGTTAACGGCAGCTTTTAAGACACAGACGGTTGTGCCATTCGCATATTGTGCACAATTCAAGCCTATAACCTGCTATTTTCTTGATAATTACGTAAACCAGACTGAACGGAAATACGTGCTCTCGGTTGCTCGTATTCTTGTCGTAAGTATTCCGTAACAGTATTGAAATGTATGGACTATGCAATTTTATTGGATATTTATACTATTTTTTCCGATAAGCTTGCACCTGATGATTGGTCGCCATCAAACGCTTGACCTTCCCCCGACTCACCCCCTCAATTCACTGTCCATAACAAGGAATTCCTGTTAGAATTGTGAATTTGCATTGAGACAAATGAAAATCTCTTAAAGGATCAAGGCCATGGGTCGCAAGAAGAACAAGGAAAAGAAAGAAGAGAAGGCGCGCCTTCGACTTGCGCGCAAGCTTGCCAAGACCAACAGAAAGCTTGAGAAGTCATCTGACTCTGAGGTCACGCGTGAGGCTCTTGCCAAGCGTGCCGAGAAGCTCGAGCGCAAGCTGGAGAAGGCACGACAGACCAACGAGAAGGTTCATGGAAAGCGTACGGGAGGTGGCTCGGAGCGCATCTTTGAGTACACCCAAAACCGCGAGGTCAGCTGGCTGCGCTTTGACGACCGCGTACTCGACGAGGCCTTTGACGAGACCGTCCCGCTGTTTGAGCGCCTCAAGTTTGTCTCTATCTTTGGGTCAAACCTCGACGAGTGGTTTATGGTGCGCATAGGTGGCCTATCAGACCTGGCATTGCTCAAGCACCAGCCCAGGGACAGCCGCACGGGCGAGACACCCTCCCAGCAGATAGAGACCGTACTCGCCATGCTACCCGCCCTCATCGAGCGCCAAGGCCAGGTCTTCTCCAGCATCGAGGCAAACCTTGCCGGTTCGGGCCTTACCCGCGTGGCACCCTCCGACCTCACCGATGCCGACCTCAACCGCATCGCTCAGTTCTTTGACGCGCGCATTGCCCCCATCATCTCGCCCATGATCATCGATCCGCGTCACCCCTTCCCCAACCTCAAGAACGGTCGTCTTTATGTTGCGTGCTCGCTTGACGGCCCCGAGGAGACAGGGATGCTTGGCATTGTTGAGGTCCCCCACTCGCTTGACCGCGTGGTGCCTTTGCCCTCAACCCCACGCAACTACCGCTATATCCTGCTTGAGGACCTGATGCTCTTCCGCCTGAGCGACTGCTTTGGAGACTACGAGCCCACCAGCTCTGCAATCATCCGCGTCACACGCAACGCTGACATCGACCCTGATGGCGACGGCCTTGACGAGGACGAGGACTACCGCCAGCACATGCGCCAGATCCTACGCGAGCGCCTGCGCCTGCAGGCCGTGAGGCTCGAGATTGACGGATCTTTGCCCACGGCTCTTGAGAACTTCCTCTCTGACTCGATGCACCTCACGCCCAACCGCGTGTTCCATACCAACATGCCCCTTGATCTGGGCTATGTCTACGGTCTTGAGGGCTGCATACCCGACATCTCGCGCACGCGCCTGCTCTTTGACCCCTTTGAGCCGCAGCCCTCCCCCATGGTTGACCCCGCTCGTCCCATGCTTGAGCAGGTTGAGGACCATGACATTCTGCTCTGCTATCCCTACGAGAGCATGAATCCCCTGCTGCGCCTGCTTAAGGAGGCCTCAAGCGACGATCGCTGCATCTCTATAAAGATCACCCTCTACCGCATTGCCAAACAGTCCAAGCTTTGCGAGAGCCTCATTGCCGCCGTTGAGAACGGCAAGGAGGTCACGGTGCTCATGGAGCTGCGTGCCCGCTTTGACGAGGCCAACAACATTGCCTGGGCGGGGCGACTTGAGGATGCTGGCTGCACGGTCATCTATGGCTCCGAGGGCTTTAAGGTACACTCTAAGATCTGCCAGATCACCTATCACGACGGTGGTCACATCAAGCGCATCACCTGTCTGGGCACGGGCAACTTCAACGAGAAGACCGCACGTCTCTACTCAGACTTCATGCTGCTCACCGCCCATGAGCAGATTGGAGAGGACGGCAACACCTTCTTCCGCAACCTGTCGCTTGGCAATCTCCGCGGCACCTATCGTCACCTGGGAGTGGCACCTGTAGGCCTCAAGCCCTTGGTCATGCGCGGCCTTAACCGCGAGATCGAGCGCGCGCGCTCGGGCGAGGACGCACAGGTGTTCATGAAGATGAACTCGCTTACCGACCGCGACGTCATCGACAAGATTGCCGAGGCCTGTGCCGCTGGCGTGCGGGTGGTTCTTATCATCCGTGGCATCTGCTGCATCAGGGCAAACGTGAAGGGCTACACCGAGGGCCTGATGGTTCGCCAGATTGTGGGACGCTTCCTGGAGCACACCCGCATCTATGCCTTTGGCACCCAAGCCGACACCATCTACCTGAGCAGCGCCGACATGATGACCCGCA
>JAFWLX010000220.1 GCA_017510875.1 Atopobiaceae bacterium
CTTAGTCACTGCATCGTGTTCATCCACAATGCGCGTGAGATTGACTACCTTGTTCTTTTCAATGACCAGACCGAGATGCTTCACCATCAGGGCAGCCTGATCGTCTGAGACCTGCACACCAATCGTCTGGGCTTCCTCACGCAGTTGCGCTGCCAACGACGAAGTATCAAGCATGGTATCCATTGCTGCTCCTGACAAGAATCCACGAACCAAGAAGTATTGTCACATAAAGAGGGGAGACGACGAGCGCCTCCCCTCTAAGCACACCTTGTTTTGGTTAGGCTAGCTACGAACGTATGTCACCACAACACGACGCTCGGGATCGACGCCCTCAGAGTGCGTCGTCACATCAAGGCTGTCAAGCAGCGCGAGATGCACGATACGACGCTCGAAGGCGTTCATCGGAGCAAGCTTCACCGAACCATGCTGACGACGAGCGCGAGAGGCAGCGTTGCGAGCGAGCGTCTCGAGCTTCTCCTTGCGACGGCTCTTGTAACCCTCGACATCCACGACCACCGGGTAGTGGAAGTGCAGATGATTAGACATCAAAGATGAAAGAATCATCTGGAATGCATCCAAGGTACGACCATGACGGCCAATCAATACCGCGAGGTCGCCGCCACTGATGTCAAGAATGAGCTCGCCCTCATCGCCCTCATACTCGTCAACCGTCACCTTATCCTCGCCAAAGAAGGCAAGCATCTCTCGGATGTAGGTGATGGCGGTGTCAGCGATGGTGTCCAGCTCCTCATCGGAGAGCGTGCCAGCCTCATAGTGCTCACGAAGCTCGGCGAACTCGTCCTGGGCGCCAAGGTCTGCCTGAGCCGTCTCTTCGACGGCATCCTGCACGATGCCCTGCTCGTCGTCCATAATGACCTCCATAGATATATGAAACAGCGCACGGCCAAAGACCGTGCGCCTCTAGGCAGTTTGTGTCCTAGCCCTTCTTCTTGGGACGCGGCTTGCGCTCCTTGCGCACCACATCGACCTTGACGGGCTGGTTCTGCAGCCGCTCGGCCTCCTCGGCCTTCACCTTCTCCATCACGCGGTTGGTGACCAGCTGCTGCTGGATGACCTGCCAGATGGCCGAAGTATCGTAGTACAGAAGAACCGCGGCGGGCACCTGGATACCAAACCAGATCATCATGCCGCCCATCATGAGACCCATGAAGAGGGACTGCTGACGCTGGGCGTCGTCCGTCATCGTGCGAAGGTTCATGATCATCGGCACGAACGTCATGACGCCAAAGAGCACGTCAAAGAAGATGTAGACGGCCGCGCCGCGCCAACCGGACGTGGCGATGGCGCCAGTGACCGACTGGGAGAGATGCGGGATGATGTTCAGGAAGCTGGCGTTCTCAGGAACGTTGCGCGCCACCGTGAAGAGCGCGAAGAAGATCGGCATCTGCAGGAACATGGGGAGGCAGCCACCAAGCGGGTTGAAGTTATGCTCCGCCTGGAACTTGCGCATCTCCTCGTTCATGCGTACCGGATCGTCCTGGTACTTGTCCTGGATCTCCTGCAGCAGCGGCTGAAGTGCCTGCATGCGCGCGGTGCTTGCCGTCGACTTGGTCATCAGCGGCATGATGAGCAGTCGGACGATGACGGTCAGGATGATGACGGCGATGCCCCAGTCCCCGCAGGTGTTTGCGAGGAAGGCCAGGACCTGCGTCAGAAAGTTAACAAACCAATCCCACATGGTGCCTCCGTGCCTTTACTTCTTACGGAACGGGGTCGTATCCCCCCGCATGGAACGGGTGACAGCGGGCAATACGCTTGATCCCAAGCCAAATGCCCTTGAGTGCGCCATAGCGCTCGATTGCCTGGAACGTGTACTCAGAGCAGGTAGGTGTATAGATGCAATGGCTTCCCAGCAGGGGAGAGATGACCCTTTGGTACCACCTCACGGCACGCAGACACCATCGCGCGAATGGCGACGTTGCCTGTGTGACGTCATCTTTCATCAATCACGCACCAAACCTCTGCAGCAGGCCGGAAAGCGCCGTAGCGACTTCCGTCGGGTTGCTGTCATGCGTCAGCCGGGTAGCGAAGAGAATGACCTTTTGTCCCTCACGAGGCATTTCGCATTGGCGAGCTGCCTCGCGCAGGACTCTCTTGCACCGGTTCCGGTAGACGGCATTTCCAAGCCTTTTAGGCGCGACGAAGGCGACCTTACCCGGGCCGCCTTCGTCATTCTTGAGCACCGTAATGCGCACGAGCCTGTGATTGGCCCGCTTCCCACCGGAGAAGACCGTCTCAAATTCCCTTCTGGATTTGATGGTCTCCATGCGTGTCCTAGACGGTAAGCTGCTTGCGACCCTTGGCGCGACGACGAGCGAGAACGGCACGGCCGCCCTTGGTGGCCATACGAGCGCGGAAGCCGTGGGTCTTGGCGCGCTTAAGCTTGTTGGGCTGATAGGTACGCTTCATTGTTGGATCCTCCTGGGGACCACCTGAGTGGGCCCTTGTTTCGAACTGGTAGCATCAGAGCCTTAAGATTGTAGAGGTGACGTACAGAGAATGTCAACAGTTTTTGCAGGTAAGATGCATAAAAACTGTACCTGTGCTCTTGGCGCCCCTTTTGGGCTTGTCACTTTTGGGACGTTCCTTGGGAGACAGCTCAAAGCAGGAAATCTTTCATCCAACAAAGAAACTTGCACCATGAGCTGAAATCCTATGCAATCATTCTTTCCAGATGCTATGATTTTCCAGCTATTCGACCGATAAACACGCAGTTATCAACAGTCATTCACCAATTGTTGAAATCTTTCATTCGCTGAAAGAAAGATTTGCAAGTTTTCATCAACTGGTGAAATCGTGTCGAATCTTACAGGAGGTGCACGGTGTCCCGCGCGTTCTATCCCTTCGTCGAGGAGGGTCAGGAAAACAAGGTTTCGGCTCGTTATGCAGCCCGTATCGCCGTTTACGACGACGCGGCTGCCGCGCCGCGCGTGGTGGTCATCGATCCCACAGATGTGCGTAGCTATCTTGAGGAAATCACCTCTGAGGTAGCGCGACTCGCACGCGAGCAGGGCGGCCACATCCCCTTCATGGTCATTCGCGAGGTTGTTGAGAACCTCATCCATGCCTATTTCATCGAGCCAGCCATCTCCATCCTTGATAACGGGGACACCATCCGCTTTGCCGACCAAGGTCCCGGAATCAAGGAGAAGGAGCGCGCGCTCGAGTACGGCACCACCTCGGCAACCGAGGAGATGAAGCTCTACATCCGCGGTGTTGGGTCTGGCCTGCCCTACGCGCAGCAGTACCTCCATGACCACGGCGGCACCTTGAGGATCGAGGACAACATCTCTGGCGGCACCATCGTGACCATATCGATGGTAGGGGAGAGCGCGGCGTCTCCGCGGCAAGCCGTTGCACAAAATGCGCCGGTAGTCATAAAACCGCAGGTCAACCTCTCTGGTAGGGGAGAGCAGGTCATCTCGTATCTCTCGGAGCACGAGTCGGTGGGACCCAAGGACCTCGTGGAGGCGTTTGGCAGCTCCCAATCCACCTGGACGCGCGAGCTACAGACGCTTGAACAGGCGGGAATCGTCACCAAGCGAGGCCAAAAGCGCTTCCTCACCCCCATGGGACAGACGTTGCTATAAAACCAATCGCCCTTTGGACGCCTTTCTTGCAAAACGACCTGCGATTTCTGCAAAAGTGGCGTCCAAAGGGCGATGACCCTTTTACACGACACCCCACGCGAACATTCCTCGAATTTGTCAACATATCGCGTGGTTTTCAACACTATAATAGGTTGACTTTTCAACAATTCTCAGCTTGGACGGAACGAAATGTACCAAGAGAACGACTCAGATGCCGCGATCCTCTGGGACGACGTGCTTGCCCTGCTCGAGGGTAGAGGTCTCCCCGCCGCGACGCTGGCCATGTTCAGAAGTTGCCAGGCGCTCTCTCTTGATGACGAGGCCCTTCATATCGGTACCAGCATGGGCTTTGCGCAACGCAGAATCGCCCAGCAGTCAGAGATCATCGAGGAGGCCCTTGCCGAGGCGGCCTTCGAGCCGCTGTCCGTAGTGGTCGAGCTCATCAAGGGTCGCGAGCCAAAGCCTATCGAGACAGGGTCGACCATCACCGCGGCCGAACTCGGCGCTATGGACACCTCCATCTCGGGCGGACGGTCCGCCGTCGTCCAGGAAGCGCCCGCACCCGCACCGGCAGAGCCCATCTCACCGGAAGGAAGACGCAGGTCAAATCCCTTGTTTGAGGAGGTTCCCGAGGGAGGCTCAAAGCTCACCTTCGACCGCTTCGTAGCTGGTGAGGAGAACATGCTCGCGCTTGACGCGGCGAAGCAGGTGGCCAACGGCGAGAACAAGAGCTACAACCCACTCTTCATCTACGGCAAGAGCGGCCTGGGCAAGACACACCTTTTGCGTGCCATCCAAAACTACATCACCAGCAACGACCCATCCCGTCTGTGCATCTACCGCACGGCCGGCGACTTCGTGGACGAGTACGTCAACGCGATGCGCGACGAGAAGGCAGCCCTGCCGCGTCATGCACTCACGCGCCACTACCAGGACGTCGACGTGCTCATCATCGACGACATCCAGAACATGTCCACGGCGCTGGGCTCCATCCGCTTCTTCTTCGAGACGTTCAACTACCTCACCTCGCACGGCAAGCAGGTCGTGCTCGCAGCTGACCGCGCTCCGTCGCAGCTCGGAATGGGTGACAGCCTCTTTGACGAGCGTGACACCAGCCGCATGGACTCAGGTGTCACTGTCAGCATCCAGGTACCCGACTACGAGCTCAAACTCAACCTCGTCAACGCCTTCTACGAGCGCATGAAGGCTGACGCCGAGGCCGAGCACATCGTGGGTATGGTGGGCACCATCAGCGAGGAGAGCCGCAAGCTCATGGCCGAGCGCTCGGGCACCAACATCCGCATCATCGAGGGCTTTGTGCAGTCGTGCCTCATGCTCGCCACCCAGCGCGAGCGCCAAGGCACCGTCATCAGCCGCGAGGACATCCTGCGCACGGCGGCACAGAAGTGGCCCACCGGGCAGCGCATCATCACCATCGAGCAGATCCAGAAGGCTGTCGAGACCTACTACGACATCAGCCACAACGCGCTCATCGGCTCAAAGCGCAACAAGGAACTCATGGAGCCGCGTCATGTGGCAATCTGGCTGACGCGAGAGCTGACTGACAACACCCTCGCAGACATCGGCAAGAAGTTTGGCGGGCGCAGCCACGCAACCGTCAAACACTCCATCGCGTGGGTGGATGATCTCAAGAAGCAGAACCGCGTGTTCCACGACCGTCTTGACCTGCTTCATGACAACATCACCGATGCCACGCAATAACGTCTCAAACTCTGTCGAAGCCGTGTTGAAGCAAGAAGAAAAGAGGGGAGCGAGCGATGAAAAGTTATCTACAAGCATCAGACATGTCGAAACTGTTCGCTATCTCCATGGTCTCTTCACGGCTGCCTCAGGGCGCGCAACAGCGAAAAGCTCGGTTGTCGACATATCAACAAGCCTTTATTACTACTACTCCTATTAATACCTATATAAAGAGATAAGAAG